>JADFLZ010000486.1 GCA_022564135.1 Candidatus Zixiibacteriota bacterium | reverse complement strand
CGGCGCCACGGTAATTAGTCCGGTCGGATTCGTCTCCAGTAGCAATCCTGAATTTACTCCAAGCCGCGAAATTTCTGTTATGACCAGCGGCAATATTCTTCTGGAAATTGAAAACGGTCAGAGAAAATTCTATTTAATCTCATCTGAAAATTCTGACTGCTTTACTTTTAATAATAATCTGCTCTGGTCTGATATGACGCCTCTAATATCAGTAAAATCAACAGAACTGTTTGGCGAGACAACAACTGATTCCAGGCTCTGCCTGGTTACCCTGATTACCATTTCAGATTAACATATCTGCAATTTGAAGTTGACTAAAATTTAGCCGGCGAATAGACTTAAGCCATAGTTAAACTATGGAGCTTTTGAGTGAGTCGAATACGGCGTTTGTTCATTGGTGTCACTTTATTTTTTTTGATAGCTGTCAGCAGCACAGCCCAGACGATTACAGTAAATAATGATCTGGTGTATGGTAATATGTTTCCGGGCGTCCCCAAGACTATTTCCAAATATACTGCCGGCGCTGCTGCAGAATTTCACGTTGCCGGAACCGAAAGCTCAGAGATTTCAATTCAATTCTCACTCCCGACTTACATGAATAAAAATGGATTTAACATCCAGCTGATTTTCTTCAATACAGATTGTTCAATTGATACTTTGGCAAGTCCCAGCCAATCTTCTCCCTTATTTGACAATTTAAATCCGTGGTCAACATTGACCTACAGACTGGGTTCGGCAGGATTGCTCATCTGGCTGGGAGGTACAGCCGTCCCCAAATTAGTTCAGCCCCCCGGTGCATATACTGCTACTATCGTTTTGACAGTAGCCTATACCGGCGCCTGATCAAAAATTGATACATTGCTCACATGTGAGACATTCTCTGTCAAGAACCAAGAATATGGCTCAAATTCTATAAATTCCCTTTCAGAGTAGTCGAAAATAAAGCTCATAGGCCGGAATTATCTGCTATTTACAGCCAATTATGTCCCGGTCAGTAATAAGCAACTGTGATAAAAAATTGAATGTTTTGAGATAGCAACTGGAAAGGGAGACCGAGATGAGCAAAAAGGGAGTAAAGAAAAAGTTCGCAGTAATATTAGTAGCAGCAATTATCTGCTTCAGTTTAAGTATGAATTCTGTTCAGGCACAGGATGTTGTCACAGGAACAGCCACAGCTACAGTACTGACTGCACTGGCAGTTATTGCCGCGCAGAGCCTGGTATTTGGAAATATTTATCAGGGAGTAGCTGTTACCATAGGCAATAACATTAACGCCAGTTCGGGAATATTTAACATACTCGGACAGGCTAGCGCCGGAATTGCTATCAGCTTTACCCTTCCGGAATATATAGCTTTGGCCAACGGCTCTGACAGAATGACCATCGGCTTCAGCTCAACAGATGCCACGGTTGATTCCAATAATACTACGCCAGCCGGGGTAGTTGGTGGTGATGGCTGGGTGAATACGAATCCCAATAATCTGCCGGCCGCTACTGTCATTGGCTCCGCTGGACAGACTAATGTCTATTTGGGCGGAAGAGTCTATCCGGCAGTTGACCAGACTGCGGGAGCCTATAGCGGAGATATTATTCTAACCGTAGCCTATACCGGATCCTGATCTCAAATAACAGACTAATTTGAGTGCCCCAATAGCTAAGCTGTTGGGGCACTTTTGCTTACCCTCGAAAACGCCTTTATATTCATCATAATGGCGCTTTTTTTATAACTATTCAAAATTTGATCAGAATAAAGCTCTAAGCTGTTAAGTTTTTGAACTCTTGGGCGATAATTTAACAAAAGAGCAGCGAAAGACTGCTTTTAGCTATTCAAAAAGTAAACATGAAGCGCAAGAATTATACAGATTCGACAATGAACCTTAAGAGGGTTGTTCGGTGGCAGTACAAATTACTACTTCTGATTTCTGTCATTTTATTGATTGCGGACAAATCCGAAGCGCAGGACGTGGCTGTCGGTCAGGCGACGGCAACTGTGCTGGCCACTCTTGCAGTCTCCTCAACAGCAGCCCTGGCCTTTGGAAATGTTTATCAGGGTATCAGCGGCAGCATTGCTAATAACAATGCCAGCGCCGGCATCTTTGCCATTACCGGAGCAGCCAGCGCCGGGATTTCAATATTTTTGGCACTTCCCGATTACCTGGCGCTATCAGACGGCAGTGACCGCATGACTATATCGTTTAGCTCAACTGATGCTTCAGTAGAT
>JADFLZ010000485.1 GCA_022564135.1 Candidatus Zixiibacteriota bacterium | reverse complement strand
ATCGTCTTTAATATAATAAAAGTTAAGTGCAAATTATAACGGCGCCGCCTCTGATTGTCAAACAAATAGCATATGCCTGATTTTAGCTTCTGCCGGCACCATCTTGCTTAAGCAAGTTGTCAATTACTTTAATATAACCCGAATCATCAAGATAAGTTCGTTGGTTATGCCCGCCGGAAATCTCGAAAAACGCTTTGGGTTCCGGCGCGGCCTCAAAAAGTCTCTTACCCCTGTCGAACGGTATCAGTTCGTCTGCCGGCGAATGCGTGAAAAGCATAGGACAACTAACTTTAGAAATTTTGCTGATCGAATCGTATCTGTATTTTATCAAGAGTCCGGCCGGGAAAAACGGAAAGTAACCTTTAGCCATTTCTATGGCCGAATCAAAGGAAGACTCCACTATCAGTCCGCCGCAGCTTACTTTCGAGGCCAGGTCAACTGCCACCGCCCCGCCTAACGACCGTCCAAAAATAATAATGTCATTTGGCTTAACGCTTTTTTCAGATATCAGCCAGTCATAAACCGCTCTGACGTCATCATAGGTATTGGTTTCTGTCGGTCTGCCGGATGAGCGTCCATAGCCGCGGTAGTCAAACATCATGACGTTGACGCCTCTTTGCAGCAGAAATATGACAGTCTCAAACCTGTGGGAAATATTACCGCCGTTACCATGGCAGAACAAAACTGTCCTGGCAGATTCTGGATCCTGGGCTTGCGGAAAATACCAGCCGTGAATAGTTTCATCCTGACCAACATTTATAAAGACATCCTGGAATTTCAGATCATAGTCGGCCGGGTTGACGGCAAAATCTTTAGTCGGAAAATAAAACATCCTGTCCTGCGATATATAAATGTACGCACAAACAGCGGCATAAACGGCAACGATTGTAGCAAGGGCTATCCAGATCATTCGCAACAGTTTCATTTCTGATTATCTATTGGAATCGGTTCCTGTGTAAGCAGGAACGACGACAATATTATGCGACACACTATTCCCATTCAATTGTCGCCGGAGGTTTTGATGATATATCATAAACGACTCTGTTAACGCCGCTTACCTGACGAATAATCCTGTCAGAAATATCAGCCAGGATGTCATTATCAATATGAGCCCAGTCGGCGGTCATGCCGTCAACAGAGGTCACGGCTCTTAACACCAGTACATTTTCATAAGTGCGGCTGTCACCCATGACACCGACCGCTTTAATCGGCAGCAGCACCGCAAAAGCCTGCCAGATATCATCGTATATTTTTCTATGGTGAAGTTGTTCGATAAAAATGGCATCAGCTTCTTTTAAGATATCACATCTTTCTACGGTTACCTCGCCCAATATCCGCACTGCCAGTCCCGGACCGGGAAAAGGATGACGCCCTATAAACATTTCAGACAACCCCAGCGAGCGCCCCAGCTCTCGCACTTCGTCTTTGAACAGTTCTCTTAAGGGTTCGACCAGTTTGAGTTTCATGCGCTCTTTTAAACCGCCGACATTGTGATGACTTTTAATTGATACCGAGGGGCCGCCCTTAAAAGAGACCGATTCGATAACATCCGGATACAATGTCCCCTGAGCCAGAAAATCTATACCACCGATTTTCTCGGCCTGCTCTTCGAAGACATCTATAAAAGTATTGCCGATAATTTTTCTTTTCTTTTCAGGATCGGTTACACCTTTGAGCCGTGTCAAAAACATTTCTGAAGCATCAACAGCGTGCAGGCTGAGCTTGAGATGGCTTAATAATTCTTTGACTTCTTCAAATTCATTTTTGCGCAGCAGACCATTGTTAACAAATACAGCATGCAGATTTTTTCCGATAGCACGTGATATTAAAACTGCTGCTACTGTAGAGTCTACCCCGCCGGATACGCCAACCACCACCTGACCGTCGCCGACCTGTCTGCGTATTTTGCCGACAGTTTCTTCTAAAAACGCTGCGGTAGTCCAGTCGCCTTTGAGCTTGCAAATATCAAACAGGAAATTATTAAGAATCTTGCCGCCTTCTTTTGTGTGATAGACTTCAGGATGAAACTGCAGACCAAAGATATTTCTTTTTTCATCGGCAATAGCGGCTGTCTTAAGAGAGTCAGTTGAGCCGATCAGATGGAAATTCTCAGGCAGAGATTCAATAGAATCGCCGTGAGACATCCAGACCTGGCTGTCCTTGCTGACACCTTTCAAAAGAGAGCTTGAGTTCAGGGTTTTAAAAGTCGCCCGGCCGTACTC
>JADFLZ010000484.1 GCA_022564135.1 Candidatus Zixiibacteriota bacterium | reverse complement strand
AGCCTTGACCAGTGTTATCAATTCCTGTTGTTTGAGCGGCATAAATATCAATCAAAGGACTGCTTGGTGATTGTCAATCGGGAAATTATACTGAAGGCAATGGTAAGAATGCAAAAGAGAAAAAAAATAGCCGTTTTGGGATATGGCTCACAGGGGCGCTCGGCAGCCCTGAATCTGCGCGATTCCGGCTACGATGTGACTATCGGGCTGCCTCCCCAATCACAATCCCGCAAAAAGGCCAGAGCCGACAAATTTGCAGCGATTTTTTCTGTCAGCCAGGCAGTCAAAAAGTGCACGACCCTCTGCTTTGCTTTTCCCGACCATCTTCAGGGAAAAACTTATAAAAGCGAAATTCTGGCAAACTTAAACGAAAATAGCACGCTCTGGTTTTTGCATGGCTTCGCGGTTCACTTCGGCTTTATCAAGCCCGCTGCCCATTGCGATGTCATCCTGATAGCTCCCCACGCACCGGGTTTGGCTGTCAGAGATGAATATCTGAAGAATAAATCTCTATCTGCCTTTTATTCTGTTCATCAAAATGCTACCGGCAGAGCCGATAAGACGGTTTTTGAGCTTTCCAGGGCTATGGGCTTTAAGAAATCAAAGCTGGTCAAAACAACGTTTGAAGATGAAGCGCTGGGCGATTTGTTTGGCGAGCAGGCGGTTTTATGCGGCGGCCTGGCCGGTTTAATCAAAAATGGCTTTGAGGTTCTGGTGGAAAACGGCATACCGCCGGAAAACGCCTATCTGGAAGTTGCTTATCAGCTTGATTTAATAATAGCCCTGATCAAAAAACATGGGATAGAAGGCATGTTTGAGCGTATTTCGGTAGCGGCCAGATTTGGCTCTCTTGAGGCCGGTCCTGAAATTATGGGTGAATCGGTCAAAAAGAAAATGAGATCCCGCTATAAAGAGATCGAGAGCGGCAAATTTGCACGGAAGCTCAATAATTTGAGCTGGGCCGAATTAAACTCGCTTAGTAAAAACTTGAAAAAACTTTCCAGCCCGCTCTTTGAAAAAATGGCCAGAAAATTCAGCAGCTGAAATTGACTTTGTTATTTATTGACCGCCAAATCTGCCGGTTATAAATTGAACTGATAGTGAAGAAAAAAATTCAAAAAGCAGCCTCATTTTTTGCAATAATTATTCTGGTAATTTTTGTATATTTTATTTATGACACTTTCCGGTCGCTATCGACCGCAGAAAAGATTGCTGAAATAATTCATCTTGAAGACCAGCGTCTGCATTCGGATCGTCTGAACGATTATCTAAATGAGACAGAGCCCGAAATCCGGCGACGGGCTGCCTTGGCTATCGGACGCATTGGCGGTAAAAATTCCGGCAAAATTTTATTCTCGGCAATTCAGGAAGACGCCTCATCCGACGTTGCCCGCCAGGCGGCTTTTGCTATCGGGCTGACCGGACAAAAACAGTACGCCTCGAAACTACTGGATATTGCCTTTGAGCTGCCCGGCAAAGTAGCCGTCGAAGCAGTCCTGGCGGCCGGCAGACTGGCCGACAGCTCTATGACCGAACTGCACCTTGAAATAGTTCCTTATTTAAAACATCCTTCGCCCGAAGTTCGCGAAGCGGCCTGCATGTCGGTTTACAATGCCAGAGCGATCGCTTTGGTCCCGGACCTCTTTGATCTTTTTAATACCGAGCCTGATGAAGAAGTAAAAATAATGGCGCTGTATAGTCTGGCCAGACTAAAAGTCTCGCAAGCTCTGCCTCTCTATAAAAGATATCTGGCCGACGCCGACCCCTTTGTCAGAGGTATCGCCGTGCGCGGGCTGGACCATGTTAAGACAGATGAAGCCACCCACCTGCTGTCGATTGCCGCCAACGACAGCGACCCGGGGGTGAAAGCTCAGGCGATTGCTGCTTTAGGAAACAAAAAATCCGACGAAGCGCAAAGGCAGCTTTTAAGAAAGTTAGTGCGGGCAGACAGACCTCAAATAATAGTGGCAATACTTAAGGCCCTGGGCGCACAGGACAACGATGGCGCCATAGCTGAAACTTATGACATTATCAGAACGTTCGGCTCGGAGTATGTATCAGCGGCGGCGATTAAATATCTGGCACAGTTTCAAAAAGACCGGGCCGTAAATCTTATTGATTCGCTGATGGCCACCGACAGTCCCAGACTAAAAGCCGCCTGCGCCGAAAGCTATCAGCTGATAGGACAGAGCACAGTCGCCCCGCGCCTCACAAAACTTTTTCTGG
>JADFLZ010000483.1 GCA_022564135.1 Candidatus Zixiibacteriota bacterium | reverse complement strand
CAACCTTTAGCGACAACGGCGACCGCACCGGCTTTTTTGACTGGACGCCTAACTTTATTCAAGCTGGCTCTTACAACATTACTTTCTATTCCTCAGATGGTGTTGAAACTGATAGCGAGTTAGTTACGATTACGGTCAATGAGGCTGGTAACCAAACACCGACTCTGGCAGCAATCGGCGCTCAGGTTATTACTGAGGGTGCAAATCTTAACTTTGTTGTTTCTGCTACCGATGCAGACAGCACAATTCTATTTATGTTAGCTGCACCGCTGCCGGCCGGAGCTACTTTTATAGACAACGGTGATGGCACCGGAACCTTTGACTGGACGCCCGATTTTACCCAGAGCGGAACTTACAATGTAACATTTGCCGCATCCGACGGTTTAGCGACCGACAGCGAAGTAGTAACTATCAATGTTAATGAGTCCGGCAACCAAGACCCGCTTTTAGATCCGATCGGATTTCAGTCCACCACTGAAGATGTAAACCTCAATTTTAATATAACAGCTTCCGATCCTGACGGCACCACACCAACCTTGTCAACTTCATCCCTACCAACAGGTGCCATATTTGTTGATAGTGGCAACGGAACTGGAAATTTTGACTGGACGCCGGGCTTTGACCAGAGCGGCGACTATTTGGTGACTTTCTATGCTACTGACGGAGTTGGCATCGATTCTGAAATAGTACAGATTACAGTTAACGAAGTAGGTAACCAGGCGCCGATTCTTACAGCAATTGGTGCAAAAAATGTGGGCGAAGGTGGAAATCTGAACTTTGGAGTTACGGCTTCGGACGCTGATGCCACTACGCCAAATCTTAGTACTTCTGCTCTACCTGCAGGAGCAACGTTTGTAGACAGCCTCAACGGTAGCGGCAGCTTTGACTGGTCTCCGGATTTCACGCAAAGCGGCATATATAATGTCACCTTCTATGCCTCTGATGGTCTTCTAACTGACAGCGAAGTTGTTACCATTACAGTCAACGATGCCGGTAATCAGTTGCCAGTACTGGCGGCTATTGGAAGCCAAACCACAATTGAAGGAACTAATCTCAACTTTAACCTGTCGGCTGCAGATGTTGACGGCCCATCGCCGGTCTTAACGACATCAATTCTTCCAATAGGCGCAACTTTCATTGACAATGGAGATGGCAGCGGCACTTTTGATTGGACTCCTGGCTTTACACAAAGCGGCACTTACGGCGTTACATTTTATGCAACCGATGACAGCCTGGCTGTTGATAGTGAAGTTGTAACTATCTCGGTTAACGAGGCCGGTAACCAGCCACCGGTACTGGCAACAATTGGCAGTAAGAGTGTTACTGAAGGTGCCAATCTTAGTTTCGGTGTTTCATCGGTTGATCCGGACAGCACCACTCCAGCTTTAAGTACTTCAACACTGCCCTCAGGCGCTGTCTTCTCAGATAACGCTGACGGCACCGCTGACTTTAGCTGGACGCCAACATTTACTCAATCCGGAAGTTACTTTGTAATATTTTATGCCACAGACGGCGTAGCTACTGATAGTGAGATTGTATCATTTACGATCAACGAAGCCGGCAACCAGGCACCAGAACTGACTGCGATCGGCTCACAGTCAGTTACCGAAGGAATTAACTTAAACTTTGCTGTCTCAGCCACCGACCCCGACTCTACCATCCCGACCCTCTCGACGTCAAGCTTACCCTCAGGCGCTGTCTTCACCGACAACGGTGACGGCACCGCCTCCTTCGACTGGACACCAAGTTTTGTGCAGTCTGGCGTTTACAATGTAACATTTCTGACAACTGATGGAGCCCTGAGCGACTCCGAAGTTGTCACCATAACAGTCAACGAAGCCGGCAACCAAAACCCAATACTGGCCACCATCGGATCACAGACAACTACCGAAGGTGCAAATCTTAACTTCTCTGTTTCAGCCACTGATGTTGATGGTACTACGCCTTTACTTTCGACTTCTAGTCTACCAACCGGTGCGGTCTTCATAGACAACGGCGACGGCAGCGGATCTTTTGACTGGACGCCGGACTTTACCCAGAGCGGTAGTTACTTTGTAATTTTTTATGCTTCAGATGGTATTTCAAGTGATAGTGAAATAGTTTCCATCACAGTCGGTGAAGCCGGCAATCAGTCGCCGGTCTTGTCTGCTATTGGCTCACAGTCAGTAAGCGAAGGCAGCAGCTTAAGCTTTGCAGTTTCGGCGGTTGACCCCGCCAGCCCCATCCCGGT
>JADFLZ010000482.1 GCA_022564135.1 Candidatus Zixiibacteriota bacterium | reverse complement strand
TGTGGATACTCTGATATTTTTGTCAAACAGATCCATTCTCATGCCTTTGGTGATAGCGTCAACGGCATGTTTGGTGGCGCAGTAAACATGACCTTTGGGGTAGACTTCGTGTCCGGCAATCGAGCCGATATTTATAATATGCCCGCTGTTTCTTTCGACCATGCCAAGCAGAACCATCCGGCTGACATATAGCAGGCCTTTGATATTAGTGTCTATCATATCTTCCCAGCCATCGGGGTTGGCTTCGTAAATTTTGCCTAAGTCCCGCGAAAGACCGGCGTTATTAACCAGAATATCAATCGACTGCCAGTTTTCGGGCAGGGATGAAAGAGCTTTTTCGACAGCTTCTCGGTTTCTGATATCGAGTTCAATCAGCTGAGTTTCGGTTTTTAATTCTTTGGCCAGTTTTTGGAGCCGTTCGAATCTGCGGGCTATTAAAATCAGCCGGCAGCCCTGTTCGCGAATTCGCGGGCGATGGCTTCACCGATGCCGGCCGAGGCTCCGGTTATGAGTACGGTTTTGTCTTTGAGGTTGGTCATATTGTATGTTTCTCCAATTCAAGTTTGTAAAAATCACCCTTCGACAAGCTCAGGGTGACGGGTGAGATTAGCTCTTGGCCTCCCAGCTAATTGATCCCAATCTACATCGAGTTGAACCGGCCGTCAATTGGCTCAAATAGCATATATTGCCATTTTTGCTTCAATTAATGGGGAGATTGCCATAATAATCAGCTTATATAAGCAAAATCGGCGGCTGTTCAAAATTTGAACAAGCTATCTTGTTATATAGCAACAAGTTAAATTTCAAAAAAAGACAGCCCGCGGCTGTTTTTGGCATAATCTGTGCATTAGTCGGATTGAAACTAAATATTTCTGTCCAAATGCCCGATTATGTATTAGAGCATGACCAAACCTTTCGGGTGCTGGACAATCAGAAAGGATAGAGTCATGTCAGAAGAAAAGAAAAAGCAGGTTAGATTTCCAGTAGCTAAGAAAACCTATTGGCATCTATACAGTTTGCAGAATCTTGAATCTGAAAAACTGGTAAAGGTTGTCAATAAGATACTTAGCCGGGAATATAATCTGGTAAAATAGTTGACACAGGACAAAGTTCTTGACAGATAGCAACCGGTAGCCTACTTTCTCCAGCTGTGTATTGACAGTTTGAGGTTGAAAGGTAGACAGTAGGTTGGAAAAAGTCAGAAAAATTGAGTTTAGAGCCAGAAATTTGAAGAAAAACAGACTTACATTTCTTTATATCCCGGATTCTTCGGGTACCCCCAGGGAGTTGAGCATTGCCAAATCAACAGTCTATACTGTATTGGGCTTTGCTTTGCTGCTGGTCGTGGGCAGTTTTTATTTCTCAGCAAATTTCTTTAGTAATAAAGTTTCCGAAGGGCAGCTCAGCCGGCTTCAGGCTGAAAACAAAAAGCTCTCGGAAAACTATGAGCAGCTTCGCTGGAATCTGGTCGAAGTCGAAGACCGCTATATGGAATTAGTCTCCAAAGAAGTAAAGCTGAGAGCGCTTTTTAATCTGCCTGAGATAAATCCGGAAGAGAGACAGTTAGGAATCGGCGGACCGGAGCCCGATCTGATAGCCCAGCTTTCTATTACCGAAAAAGAAGCATTTATCACCGAGATGGAAGTTGACCGTCTGCTGCGATTGTCAAAGTTCGAATTAGAGAAATATGAAGAAGTCGAAAATGCTCTCTTAAATGTAAAGACCAAACTAAGACATACGCCGTCAATCTGGCCGACCAGCGGCTGGAGCTCCCGCGGCTACGGCATGAAATATGATCCTTTCACCGGCTACAAACAGATGCACCGGGGTACTGATATCGCCAATCATACCAATACACCAATTATTGCCACGGCAGACGGTAAAATTAAAAGTATCTCGAGCAGAACTGCCCTGGGCAAGCTGATAACAATCGACCATGGTTACGGCTACCGTACCCGTTTCGGTCATCTCGCTAAGATACTTGTCAAAAGAGGTCAGAAAGTTAAGCGCGGCCAGGTAATCGGGCTGATGGGCTCAACCGGTTATTCCACCGGTCCTCATCTGCATTATGAAATTATCCGCAACGGCAAATTTTTAAATCCTCAGAAATATATCTTAAACGATATGTCGGATTTTGCTTCTACCAAGCGCTAAGTTCACCTGCAAATTCAAAATTTAATTTCTATTCTTTTTCTTGATTTGGCAGTCAAAAATTGCGGATTAATACTC
>JADFLZ010000481.1 GCA_022564135.1 Candidatus Zixiibacteriota bacterium | reverse complement strand
AAAAGCACATTCCTTAGAGATCAATTTGAAAGATGGTATTTCTGCCAAAGAAAGCTTTCCTGCGACTTCTAATGAAGGAAAGTACACTTTGGAGCTAAAGAAAAATGTTGTCACTGCTGAAAACGTACAGGAAGTCTTTGATGAGTTATTAGTTATTCTTAGGGACTTGAGTTTGTGCTGGCCATTTTCAGGCGGTTCTAAAATGGATTTACGTTCCATGACGGTGAACTACGTTCCCAAATACAAATCAAATTGCGAAGAACTCAAAACTGAAATGCTAAAGAGAAGAGGTCATTCACGCTTATCACATTCGATCAATCTTGTTTCGGAAATTATCTGCACTTATAGTAATTTCCCACTAAAGAATGCGATTATTATTCTGAATAGTGCAAATACTGAATTTCATTTACGTCTAATGCTTGAATACTATTTTGCATCTCATTTGGACAAGAGATATTGGTTTACTCAGTTTTATAAGATTAGAGATTCTCTTGTACGTGCAGCCTTGAAACACAAACCATCGCAAAACAGGTTTTCTATTTCTTTGAAAGACTGGAGAAGATTCGAAAGTTTACTAAATTTAGAATACAATTTACGTCATGCCCCGAAAAAGGAACAGCCCATTCCTGTATTTCCTGTTAAGGACAAGGAATTTGTTTTTGGCATGGGAAGAAAAATGATTCTAAACTATTTAGACTTTTTATCAGTCCCGCACGTCTAGAATAGCTGGGTGGCCCACCATTTATGGTGGGTTCCTGTGAACTCGAGGGTCGCCCACTGCTTGCGGCCATGATCCCGAGCTTAGCCTCGGGGTCGGATTTCTCAACAAAATCCCTGCTTTAACTTTACACAATACGAATCCACCCCATTAGGAAAAGAGGAGTTTGAATTATGCCTATACCCATACACCCGCCTGTGTCCCTCGTATTCTCCACAAGTTTACTACAAGCAAAAGTAAATATAACAAAACGAACCCAACAGAAAGATGGATTCCAGCCTACGCTGGAAAGGCAAGTGTTAGCACGGCAAAGACATGGCTTAGCGAAAGAGCGGCAACTAAGTTCGTGCTATTTAAGACAGTTCTTGTCAATTTCAAATAAGCCCTTATATTCACTTTCTATGAAAAATAAAAGAGTATTAGTTACCGGCGGGGCCGGGTTTTTGGGGTATCATCTGGCAATGAACCTCCCCCGGCTGGGAGCTTCGTTTGTGGCTATGAACGATATCGCTCCGTTTTTTGCCGACGAATATCCGGATGATTATCTGCTGGTACAAATCGACGTGCGTGACGAAGATGCCATGTACCAGCTTATTCATGACAATAAAATTGATATCGTAATTCACTGCGCGGCGGCTCTGCCACTCTGGCCGCGCGAAGAAATAATGACGACCAATATAGGCGGCCTCAGGAATACTTTGGAACAGGCGCGCAAATGTAATGTCGAGCGCTTCATTTTTATCAGTTCGACCGCTGTCTACGGTGTGCCTGATAAACATCCGCTGACAGAAGACGACCCGCTGGTTGGAGTCGGCGCTTATGGCGAAAGTAAAATAGCAGGTGAAGAAGTCTGCACCGAATTTCGCGATGGCGGCATGTGTGTGCCGGTTATTCGTCCTAAAACTTTTATCGGCACCGCTCGTTTAGGAGTCTTTCAGATTTTGTACGACTGGGTCGACTGCGGCAAGCGCATTCCTATAATCGGTAAAGGCGACAATTTATATCAGCTTCTGGAAGTTACCGATTTGATCGAAGCTATTAATTTAGCTGCTACTGCCCCGGCAGAAGTTGCCAATGACTTTTTCAATGTCGGCGCACAGCATTTTGAAAAAGTGAAGCTCGATGTCGGCGCCTTGTGTGATTTCGCCGGCAATGGCGCCAGAGTGATGCCGACACCGGCGTTGATTGTCAAACCTGCTCTGGCTCTCTTTGAATTTTTGAAACTGTCACCGCTTTATAAATGGGTCTACGGCACCGCCGACAAAGATTCTTATGTTTCGACTCAAAAGATTGAAGATAAACTCGGCTGGAAATCAAAATATTCCAATCAGGACGCCCTGATAACTTCGCACAAATGGTATCTTGAGCATAAGGACGAAATCGAAACCCAAAAAGCAGGCGTGACGCATAGAGTCGGCTGGGACCAGGGCATTTTGAAACTGTTCAAATGGTTTATGTAGTAACTATAGTTATAACCGTCGGCCGTATTACCCGGGCGCATCGCTGCATTTAT
>JADFLZ010000480.1 GCA_022564135.1 Candidatus Zixiibacteriota bacterium | reverse complement strand
CCGGCTTCCTCGCTAAGCATGTTATAGTATCAAATTGTGTGCCAAGACTCTGTTTGATAAAGTGTTGTTGATAGACAAGCACTTAGCTCGCATTGCGGCAACATTACCAGCCATAAAAGCGCAGAGTTTAATATCCTGCGGCGCATTAGCTGCCTGTCTGTCATCCCTTGACTCCTTCGACCCCTTCCGCCGAGGCCGGCTCGGGACCAAGGCAGGCTCAGGACGACGACTATTTAAGTTCTGCAGGGCAATTTGCCTTTGGTTGACAATTATTAGGCTGCGCCGTTTATTCATCGAAACAGTTTCAATAACATCAAAGTCAAAAAGGAGACAGCTATGCCAAAATTTGTAATCGAACGGAATATGCCGGGTGTCGGAAATCTTTCTGCCGGAGAGCTACAAGGCGCGGCCCTGAAGTCCTGTAGTGTACTAAAGGAACTTGGCACGGACATTCAGTGGCTGCATAGCTATGTGACCGGCGACAAAATTTACTGCGTTTATATCGCTCCGAGCGAAGTGCTTATAAAAGAACACGCCGAGAAAGCAGGATTTCCGGCCGACAGCGTTTCTGAAGTTAAGACTATAATTGACCCGACTACTTCTGAGTAGGTTTTTTCTTACTATGCTGAGTCAAGGGGCAGACGGGAACGCGCCATAGGCGGCCGCCCACTTAACCGGCTGGATTCTCGCATACGCCCCTCCGCTTTGCTCGGACTAAAGCAAGAATGACGCATGAAAACATTCAAGAAAAACCGGACAAAATAAAGCCCTTGCGTGACCCATCAAGCAAGGGCTTTTTCAACAGTATTTATTAACACTAAAGGACTATACCTGTTCCTTCAGTTAACAAGCTAATTTTTAACCAATCAAGAAACTCTGTCTTATTTCAAGACCATCATTTTATTCGTCTTGACGAACTTATCATTGTCCGCAATCAGACGATAAAAATAGACACCACTTGAATAATTACTGGCTTCCCAGGTTACCGTATGGTTACCTGCTTCCATGTGCTCATCGACCAGTCTTTCTACTTCCTGTCCGAGGACATTGTAGATAGTAAGTGAAACACGACCCGCATTCGGCAACGCGAAAGAAATTTCGGTTGTCGGGTTAAACGGGTTCGGATAATTCTGGTCAAGGGCAAAAACTTCCGGAAGGTTCATGCCAATAGGATCGCTGTCTACAACGATATCGGCAAAGGCCGGGTACTCAGCACGAATACCGGCAATACTGCCGTCTGCATTGTAGTCATGATACACAAACATCAGTTTGTGATATGGATCAGCCATCTCTATTGCTTCGATGGTCACTTCGGTTATCGAAGGATCATCTATCTCGAAAATAAGATTAGCCACAACACCGCTGCCTGCTGCCAGGTCGGACTTGGCCTCATAAGACATCTGAGGCAGAGCACCGATAATAACGGTATTGTTTTCATTATCAATGTTCGAGATTTTGAAGTCAAAATATTCGATACGAGTACCGGTAAAATCAACTTCCTTAAGAGTCACACCTTCCGAAAATGAAAGCGGAATGTCCAGCGCCACCAAGTTGTCCAGGTTGGAAATTTCCAACGGTACAACGATAATGGTTGCACTTCTTGCTATGGCTTTACCTACCCCAAACTTGTGGGATTCAGCCGCAAAAAGAGTGGACGACACCGCCAGCAGAGCCATGACTGCTGTCACGACAAGTAAGCGTTTAATCAAGGGTCACCTCCTAAATGAGCCTGGTTAAAAATTCGTTCGCTGCAAATACATACTCCCTTGTATTAACAGCAACTTCTTATTTTGTCCGCAAAAGCGATAAATTTTTTATTAAGCCCTCACTAACTTTTGAGTGAGCGGTATATCGGGCAATCGGATAAGGTCTGAATTCCTGCTCTAAATATGCATTTTTATTCAATCTTGTCAACCCTTTTTACCAATTTAAGTTTCCAGCCGATGTTTAGCTGTTTGTCTAAACCTAACAAAGTCTGGCAGTTACGGACATCCTTGAGGGTTTGGCCATATCTGTCTGATATTAAGACGTTTACGTTAGCTTTGTTGTCAATTATACAAACAAAAAGCCTGCCTGAATTCATAAAATCAGCTCTAATTAGCGCAGTAACTGCGGTCAAAAAGTGCTATTATAACAATCTCTGATTAGCAATCAGACCGAAAAATATGTGATAATATCGCCTGTGACCGCATCTATGAAATACTCGGGCGCTGCCACCTTTGTTTTAGAT
>JADFLZ010000479.1 GCA_022564135.1 Candidatus Zixiibacteriota bacterium | reverse complement strand
TGCCTTGGTTTACAGCACATACCTGGGGGGAAGTGATCTTGATATAGGCCGTGGCATCGCGCTGGACGGTTCCGGCAATGCTTATATTACCGGCCGGACTACTTCTACCGATTTCCCAATCGAGGGCGAATACCAAACTAATCAGGACGACTTTGATGCTTTTGTCACAAAACTTCTGTCTAATCAAAACCCCATACCCATATTTCTTGTGCACGGCCTGGACGATAATGCGAGCTCTTGGTCTACCCTGAAGCAAAGAATTGAGGACAAGGGGTTTGAATATGTTTATGCTGTTACAATAGAACCTTGCGGGGTTTCTGGCGAGACTAATTTTTCAGGAAACGCCGAACTGCTCGCACTTTTTATCGAAGACAAAATCCAGGAAATAGAGAATGTAACTGGTATGGCTGTCGAACAGATCGATATTATTGGACACAGCATGGGTGGACTTATAGCACGCAGGTATGTTTCACCTACTGTGACAAATACTACTACCTGGGTTCCTCGAATCGTTAGGAACTTGATTATGCTCGGCACGCCCAATAAAGGTTCAGGCGTTTCTGAAATTCCTTTTGCCCAGATTTTTAAATGCCCTTCGGGGCCAGCGGTAAACGAGTTAAAGCTCTTCCCAATGTTGTTGTACAATATCTTGTTTGATGATGACCCCAATACAACATACTATTCCTTCTGGGGTTCTCGCGGAATTTTGCCCGATTGTTATAAAAACTGGACAAAACATTTACTTACGAAACCGCATGATGGTGCTGTTTCAATGAGGAGTGCGATTAGAAACATCGGATCGCTTTCGAACACTATTGACCCTGTATATGAGAATCATTATGGCGAACTCTGGTGTCACAGTAAGAATGGTAATAATGGTGGAATATACACTTACATTGAAGATTTTGACTTTGCTCTAAACTACATTAAACCAATTTTATTGGGTACAAATCCGCTCCAGAGTAAATTACAACTTGACTCTATACAGAATATCCCGCCTCAAATAGTTTATGAAAACGAAGGTCAGGTAATTGCGGGACTTTCAATAACCGATTCATTTTTCATTGAACCCAATCAAGCTTTTTCGATCACTCTTTTTGCCAATGACTCTTTAATTTCATTTTCACTTATTTCTCCTTCTGCTGTTACATACGATTCAACTCTTTCAATCGATGATTCAACAGCTTCATACTATACAGACAGCTTGGGGATTCGGTCCTTTTATATTGAAGATGCGGAACCAGGGATATGGGCATGGACAGTGGATGCACAGAACGCCAGTTCGTCACCAGTGTCATTTTATATAAGATCAAATATTGACAATAGTATACTTGTCAGCTGGGCTCAAAGTGCTGAATATGTTTCAACCGGTGACACATTGAATCTGACGGTCACCGTATTAGATAATGGAGTGGGTACAACTGGATTATCAGTCATGGCTCTTCCAATTACTAATGAAATTGATACTTCAGCGTCAGTGGTATTCTACGACGATGGTACGCATAATGATGGGGCAAGCGACGACGGCACCTACGGTACTTTTGTGACTTCATTTGATTCTGGGTTAGTAGAATATTTCGTGACTGTTTCAGGTGTAGTGCAATCTGTAGAAATTAACCGCTATTTGCGAATTTATGTTTTAAGTGATGCAAGCTGCTGTGTAGGCAATCGCGGCGACTTAAACGGCGATGGCGATGATGCCAATATTTTAGACCTAACATTTGCAGTAGATAGGATTTTCCGAGGTGGACCAGCGTCTCTCTGCCTTGAAGAAGGAGATGCTAACGGAGATAGCGACTCAACCAACATCCTGGATTTGACTTTCCTGGTTGATAGAATTTTCCGTGGAGGTCCGGCACCGGGACCTTGTTAAACTATTGTAGCTAAGTCTCATACAAAAGAAGGCCGCGCATTTTGTGCGGCCTTTCTCATTGGGCAGCAAACAGATAGACAATTTTCCCCCAGGCAGTTGTTTTCCTCTCAGTTTTCATTAACTTAAAAGTCTTGGGTAAATATGCCTTAATGAAACAGACAATACTGGAGAGTTGATGAAATCGCCGGATTTAGGAATTGAACGGATAAAATACGTTATCGCCATTGCCAGCGGCAAAGGTGGCGTGGGCAAATCTACTATTGCCACCAATCTCTCTGTGGCGCTTCATTTAGCCGGTAACAAAGTCGGCCTTCTTGATGCCGATATTTATGGCCCCAGTCAGCCCGGTATGCTTGGCTCCAAAG
>JADFLZ010000478.1 GCA_022564135.1 Candidatus Zixiibacteriota bacterium | reverse complement strand
AAGCATCGTTTAAGAAATAAAGCGTAAAGCCCATAGCCATAGCCGGGAAGAGCAGCCCGATAAATTCTGTCAATTGCTGTTTTCTTGGCGTCGCTCCCAGCAGATAGCCTGTTTTTAAATCCTGCGCAATATCGCCGGACATACAGACCGCTATACAAACAACCGTGCCGACAGACATGGCCGTGACCATGCCGGCGGTGCCGTCGACTCCGAAATAAAGCAGAATCAGGCAGGTCACCAGCAGTGTTGCTATGGTCATTCCGGAAACGGGTGACGACGACGAACCGACGATTCCCACAATCCTGGCAGCGACCACCACAAAGAAAAATCCAAAAATTACGGCCAGCAGAGTGCCCAGGATATTTAGATTAGTTCCCGGCAGCAGCCAAATGCCGATTGTTACCAGCGTAACTCCGAGCATAACCCATTTCATAGACAGGTCAAGGTCTGTTCGAGGCGTGCTTTCGGATTGAGCATTCTTGCCTAAAAGTTGACTGAAACCTGTCTTAAGAGATGTAATGATGACAGGTGTAGATTTTAGCAGTGAGATAAAGCCGCCCAAAGAAACTGCTCCGACTCCAAGATACTTGATATAAGAGTTCCTCAGTTCTCCGGGGTCCATGTCACTTAATGGCATCGTTCCGGGGGCAATGACTACGCCCGGTATCTGTTCACCAATAAATGCCAGCAGCGGTGCGATACCCAAATAACCAAGCACCGCGCCACTTAACATTAGTGCCGCAATTCTCGGCCCGATAATATAGCCGACACCCAGAAGAGCCGGGGTAGCATCTATGCCGACTGTGCCGCCTTTAAGAAATTTTTGGAAGTCATAGTTAACAGATTCCGACCAGCCTTTGAGCAAGTTGTATCCAATTTTGTAAAGAGCGCCCAATCCGATACCGGTGAAGACCAGCTTAGCCTTATTGCCGCCTTCGTCACCGGCCACTATTATCTCGGCACAGGCAGTGCCTTCGGGGAAGCGAAGATTGCCGTGTTCTTTTTCAACCAGATATTTACGAAGCGGTATCATCAGCAGAATACCCAGCGAACCGCCCAGCATTGACAGCCAGAAAATCTGCATTTTGGATATTTCGTGAAAATATCCGGCCGCGGCCAGTTCCTGATTGGCCGACCAGATGAAAAAAGCCGGTACTGTAAAAATAATTCCGGCCGCGAGTGATTCCCCGGCAGAACCGACAGTCTGGACGATATTGTTTTCTAAGATGGTAGCTTTGTTCATCATCAACCTGAGCACCGCCATCGAAATTACAGCTGCCGGAATTGAAGATGAGACAGTCATCCCAAATTTCAGCCCCATATAGGCGTTGGCGACTCCAAAAACTACTGATATTATCGCACCGAGAATTAAAGCTCGCCAGGTAACTTCGGCCATAGTAGAATTGGCCGCAACTGCTGGCGTAAAAGTCTGCTTATTGGGTCCGTTATCTGCCACAATACCTCCTGGTCGGGTTGGAAAAATCTGAAGTTGTGTAAACTTAGTCCAAAGCCGGTTTTAGTCAAGTAAATAGAAATATGGGACGTGGGTCAGTTTGAATAAATTATTGACAAACCAAAGAGACATTCCTATTTTTCAGATACTGAAAGGGATAAAGCATGTATTTGAAAACCTTATGTGGGAAGTTCCGTGGCTTGCTAATTAGCGCCGTCTTGCTTTTCTCCTTTGCCACTTGCTCCGAAATTCAAGATAAAGACAGAGTGGGTGAGCTTGAATGCCCGACCTGTCCGGTATATAACCCCGCCATAATAGCTGCCGTAGAATACATTGAACAGCATAAATCTGAGTTTGGCTTGAGAGACCAGCTTGATGAAATGCTCTTCTATGATTTGCAAGAAGGACAACCGGGAATGATTCAAATCTATTTCCAACAGCATTATCGCCCCCAACAGAATGATCGCCGTGCGTTTGTAGTCGGCGGACAGCTATATGTCCATGTAAATCCGAATCTAACTGTGACTTCGGTCAGTGTAAACATAATTCCCGGAATTACAATTGACACAAAATATCAAATTGAATCGAGAGACGCTTTGGCTACTGCCATGAACGATTTCATTGCCGACGGAGGTGTCGATTTAAGTATCCATTGGGGTGTCAAACTTTCTGTACTACGGGAACAGAATTCGGACTACCTCTGTTGGGCTATTGAGATTAGATCTAAAACACAGGTGGCAGCGCGCGAGTATTTCATAGATGCGGTCACAGGCGATATTATCACATAGT
>JADFLZ010000067.1 GCA_022564135.1 Candidatus Zixiibacteriota bacterium | reverse complement strand
CAGGAAAGAGCAACTTCTTTCTCTATTCCATAAATCGCCAGTGACCAGACCACTCCGGCGTGATAGACGCCTACAAATCCGGGCGATGATGGCACGAGTATCGAAATTGAAACTATTACCAGCAGCACAAAGGCAGCATCAAGAGGCAATTGAAAACCGAAAGCTTCAAAGACGAAGTAATTTGAGACACCCATCAAAATCCAGATTAAGAGAGTCTGGAGGGCAACAGAAACTACTCTTTTCGCACTCCTTAAAAATTCCACTCCCCGGGCAAATTTCAGGACAATTGCCCGGATAAACTCTTTAGCCCGCCCGGGCAGAAAAAAGAGATATCGGGTCAGGTAGATACCTGTCTTTTCGGGATGTAATGAGAGGATTATCATAGAGATCAGACCGGTCAATGCTATGCCCATAGCTAAATAAATACCGACAGTAATCTGGTCATTGATTTGTTCGCTTAAGCTTTCAGAAAAAGTCAGAACTCCCACAAAGATTACCAGCAGAGCGACCAGGTCAAAAACCATTCGCTCCACAAATATAGTTGCCATTGAAGCGGATTTGGTAATCTCTTTGTCCTGACTTGAAAGAGAGTAAGCCCTGACAAACTCTCCCATCCTGAGCGGCAGCACATTATTGGCCATGAAGCCGACGCAGGTCGCCGCCAGCAGCTTCGAAAATGGTACTTTCTTTATCGGCGCCAGCATTTCTTTCCAGCGAAATGCCCGCTGATACATCGTAATAAATATCAGCATGATAGTCGGCACAAACCACCAGTAGTTAGCCTGCTGCAGCGCCGCTTTGAGTTTGATGAAATCTATTTCCCGAAACAAAAACCAGATCAGCACAGCCGATATCAGCAGACCTATGGCCAGATAAACTCTCTTTTTCACTTTATTTGTCAATTGCAGCCCGCCTTAGCTCTATCAATTGTTTTTCAAATTCTTTGGCGGCACTATCCCAGTTAAATTCTTCGGCCCACTCCAGAGCAGACTTCTCCAGCTTCTGCCTGTAACCAGTATTACTCAAAATTTTCATGATCGACTCAACCATTGCCTCGATATCGCCATAAGGATAAAGTAAGCCAGTCTCGCCGTTTTTGACCGAATCACGCAGCCCCGGTGAATCAGCAGCCACCACCGTCGTACCGACTGAGTTGCATTCTATATTCGTAAGCCCCCAGCCTTCTCGAATCGAAGGCAGCACCGCCAGATGAGAACGGCGCATCCGTTCTACTTTTTCAGACTGCGAAACAAAACCTGCAAAATCTATCGAATCAGAGAGCTCAAGCGAATCAGCTAATTTTTTGAGAGCCTCAATGTAATCGCCGGCGCCTACTATCATCAGCCGGGCATCAGAGATTTTGTCTTTAACTTTTTTAAATGCCAAAATCAGATGCTGAATAGATTTATACTTTTTGATTCGTCCCAGATACAGAATAGTCGGCTGCTCATATTTACTGACGCTTGAGTCATATTTATAAACTTCCCGGTCAATGCCGCAATATGTTACCGCGATGTTGTTTCTGGGGATACCGCGGTTGACCAGGTCGTCAGCTGTTGATTCGGAAATGACATTAAATTTGCTGCGCCCATAGACCCAGGTAAAAGGTATTTCAGAGAAATAAATATAACTGGCCAGGATAAAATTAAGCTCATGAAAGACTGTTGTTGCAAAAAGATGAGGCACCACCACCAGAGTATTAATATTTAAGTACAGCGGAGTATAAAAGGGAATCTTGTTTATGTCTTCAATCAGCATATCAAAGTCGTTTTCTTTGATTATCCTGCGAAGATAAAACGGAGCAATCAGGTTAAAATTGTAGCGGTTGCCGCGCCGAATTATTTGAATGCCCTCGACAACCTCTTCAGCGGCACAATTTTTGAAGCCCGAGCAAAACAACGTAACCTGATGGCCGTATTTAACCAGCCGTCTGAGCAGCTCCTCAAGATGTACTTCAGCGCCTCCTCCATAGGGATTTTTCAGGTCATTCCAGTTAAGAGCAAGTATTTTCATTTATCTGGCAGCTTCCCCGGACTGTCGCCGCTATTGACGGCTCGCTCAAGGTCCCGGTATATCTCTCTGACCTGTTCATCATGGGGATTATGCTGCAGCCACTTGCTGATTTCAGCACGCATGGCCTTAAGCCGCCTTTCTCGCAAATAAATCCGCATCAGTTCATCGAATAGAGTCCTGTTTGATGGCTCCAGGGACAATTGTAACTTGAGTGTCGCCTCTGCCCTGACATTATCTCCTTTGGCGCTGTAAGTCTGAGCCAGCAAGATATACATATATGTTTTATCGTCGAGATTTACGGTATCAATCAGAGCTTTGAGCTCTTCATCTTTTCTCTGATCGTAATACAATCTGGATAAAAATTTCAGAGGAGCCTTTGCAGATGGAATTAATTGCCTGGCTCGTAATACAAGAGACTCGGATCGTTCAAAGTCTTTTTGTACTCTCAGGGCATCCCCTAATACCAAAAACCCATTGGCCAGATTCTTGGCAATTCTTGTCGAGGTCTCGTTATAATATACATCGGGATCGTTCAGATGCCGATATTGGAATTTGTCCGGATTTGTAAATAGCTCATAAGATTCTTCAATATCCACTCCCAAATTTCTGACAGTATCATTTACGCGCCAAGCCATACCTTTTAAAGACAGCAGCGAATCTAATGAGCGTCCTTTATACTTTCTGGCGCTTGACCCGACTGTAACCGAAAAATTTATTGGAGTCCGGCCAAAGTTCTCTTTCATAATGATATCGATGACCTGGTCCTGCAATTTAAATACCGTACCGTCTCTTGTTCGGAAAGGTCTCATCTGGTCAATCTCTTCGTCAGTCAAGCTGAATGTCACGCCAAGATTAGATTTTAATTGTTTGATGTACCACCTGGTATTGGATAAAGACAGATTAACATTTTTGACATCAGTACGCACACCGTAAACCTGCTGCAGACACCATAAAGGAAAGGTGTCGTTATCGCCGCTGGTAAAGAAAATTGCATTTTCGTCGGCAGAAGTCAGTAAATTGAAGGCGTAGTCGTAGGGCAGATAATTGTCGGTTCTATCAGCATAGTGATAATTGCCGGCAATAGTTACGACAGGTAAAAAGAATATTAACGAAGCAGCTGTTACGGCTGTTTTCCTGATTACCGGCGCCAGGCTGCTGACAGCATCACGGATATAATATACTGTCGCTGCCATTCCCAAACCTATGGCCATGCCAAAGACTACAAAAGCCGGCGTGAAAAAATAATCCCGGTTGCGTACTTCCAGATAGTCTCCGCCGGTCTGCGGATTAATACGACTGCCGTCGGCGAAGTTCATATACAAAACCAGCCCCGCAGAACCAATCAACAGCAGCGAAAAAAGTATCACGCCCCTGGCCGGTTTTTTTCGGATCACCTCCCAGAATCCGAACAATCCCAGTAGAAGCGGCAGTATTAAAAACGGACCGGGAAAACCGAACTGCTCTTTGAAAGCATTCCAGAAACCCATGCGACGGAAATCACCAAATTGATTTTGCCAGTCACCTCGACGCTTAAACATTCTTTCGACCATCGATTGCGAGCCATACTGCTTTCTTTCAAAGTAATTGATGGTCGCCTGCAGGCTTGATGAAGGGTTGTTTTCGTTAATGGCCGGATGCTGTGCCGAACGAATCGGAATAAAAAGATGGCAGGAAAAACCGATAGCAGCCACAAGAACAATCAGGACAGCATTTTTCCAGCCGCTCAACTTAAAGACTAAACCACCCAGAGTAAGAATAGCCAGTACTATCATGGTACCGTAAAAATATTGAGTGACGCCGAGCACTATCAACAAGGCACCGGCGGTCGCAATTAGCATTGACCAGTTAATGTATCGATAGATCAGCAGGACTAAGACAACGGCCATAACAGCTGAGATAGCAAGAAAACTCCTGTGACCTTTAAGTGCATCCAGAAATACGAATCCTGACATGACGGCAGCTACGCCGATAAACAGAGCCACGTTGAAGTAATGGTCGCTGTCCGCGCCGCTTTTCCTTAACGATATTCTCTTAACCGCTGCATAAACTCCGAAAGCCACTAAAGCGGCAAACGAAACAAGCCCAACAGTATCGAGCGCGCTTGCAGCCGAAGAGGATAAATTGCCGGTGGCTCCGGCGGCAATCATCATTGATTCGTAAAGTTTGCCAAACAGCGGAGCGACAGAAAGCGCAAACCCGGCCAGAGCAATCAGATAAATCGGTTTTATCTTATCAAATGAAAATACAAAAAACAAAAATATCAGACTCACTATTAAGACCGGAATGTATAAGGGAATCTCGGTCGGCCTGGATGAGAGAATAAAAATCAGATACAGTTCAAAGAAGATAAAGCCGCCGACAGCATACCAGACTTTGGCAGGTGCATTACTTTTTAAGACAAACGCCAGTGACACAATTGGCAGTACCAAAAAAGTCGTCATGTGCACACCTATCCCTAAAAAAGCCAGATAGAATATAAGCGCTACCAGCTTGATACTTCCCGGTTCGTCCCTCTTGTCAAGATATAGCAGCGTCAGCCAGAGGATGCCCATAAAGAGCATCATCGAAAGTCCGTAAACTTCGGCCTCGACAGAATTATTCCAGTTAGTAATTCCAAAAGCTGCCATTAACGCGCCGCTTACAGAACCGGCCTGAATAATCAGCCGGTTGGTCAAATCTGCTTTGTTATCAAACCAGTAGGCAAGTATTTTAGCAGCACAGAGGTAACAGAATAAAGCAGTAAAAGCTGAGCTTAGTGCCGATAGAAAATTCAGCCTGGCTGAGATGTCTTCAAAAATGGGAATGATCGAAAAAATCCGGCCAATTAATATATAGAGAGGTGTCCCCGGCGGATGCGGGATGCCCAGAATATAACTGCAGGCGATAAACTCGCCGCAATCCCAGAACGACAAAGTTGGCGCCATTGTCTTGACATAAATCAAAAGCGTGGCAAGTAATACGAAAGCGCCGCTGAATAATTGAAGCCTGTCAATCTTTTGTAAATAGTTCTTCAGCATAGTCAGTCTGTTATACTACCCAATATTCTCCCCCGGCAGAGCAGGCGATGGCTCTCTGAATTTTCGGAATATAAAAGATGACGAACATCAATCACTTTTAATTTTGCCGATTGACTCTTTTAAACGCTGGCGGCTGTTAAGTATTGATAGTCTTGCAAAAGCCATCCAGAATTCCATTTACAAATGACGAGGATTTTTCAGTCGAATAAGTCTTGGCCAGTTCGATTGCTTCATTGATAACAACTTTAACCGGTACGTCGGGCAGATGCCTTAATTCTACCATGGCCATTCGCAAAATATTTCGGTCAATATTATTTATTCTTTCTATTTTCCAGTTCTTGAGCAAAGCTGAAATCTCGCTATCGGCCCAGCTGGTATTTTCTCTGGTTAACTCAAAAAGCTCGGAGGCAAAATTCTGATGTCTTTCAGAAAGAGACTGTTCATTAGCCAGTTTCTCGATTGAAATTTCCGGCTCTACGCTGCCGCAGTCGACAGCATAAAGCGCCTGAAGCACCAGCACTCTGGCTTTGTGGCGGGGTGGTCTGCGAACTTCCGTCATGTCTGCTTATCCAAATCTATCATTTCTATAGCGGCAAGTGCTGCGTCCCAGCCTTTGTTACCGGCTTTGGCGCCGCAGCGGTCGATTGCCTGTTCAAGATTCTCTGTTGTCACTATACCATACAGTACTGGTATATCTGATTCAAGTGAAAGTTTCGCTATCCCGGCAGCAGACTCACCGGCGACATAATCAAAATGCGGCGTCTCTCCTCTGATAATTACCCCCAGACAAACAATAGCGTCAAAGTTCTTCGAGTCCACCAGTTTTGCTGCAGTATGTGGAATTTCAAAAGCACCCGGTACATGGCAGACGGTAATGTCAGACTCACTGGCGCCGTGCCTTTCGAGGCAGTCTATGGCGCCTTCCACCAGTTTATCAGTCAAAAAGTGATTAAACCTGCTGACAACTATGCCATATTTCTGGCCCGATGCATCAAGCTTTCCTTTAATGTTTTTCGGCGCCACGTCTGATTTCCTGGTTGTGTCCGGTTAATTTTAGAATATGCCCCATCTTATCGCGCTTGGTTTCAAGATAGGCTCGATTGGAGTTAGTTGGCACAGTCTGAAGCGGAATTCGTTCTGTTATATCAAGTCCGTGGCCTCTTAGCCCGATAACTTTGCTGGGATTGTTGGTTAAAAGTCTTATTGAGGACAGCCCCAGATCTCTGAGAATCTGGGCACCGATGCCGTAGTCCCGCAAGTCTGCTGCGAAACCAAGTTCTTCGTTAGCTTCGACAGTGTCACGGCCATGCTCCTGAAGTTCGTATGCTTTAAGCTTGTTGACCAAACCAATGCCCCGTCCTTCCTGTCCCATATAAAGCACCACGCCGCAGCCTTCTTCTTCAATCAGTTCCATAGCCCGGTTCAGCTGCTCACCGCAGTCACAGCGTACCGATCCAAAAACATCACCGGTAAGACAGCTCGAATGCAGCCTGACCAAAACATTTTTAGTATTTCTTACATCACCTTTGACCAGAGCCAGATGATGTTCGTCAGCGACTTCTGAACGATAGAGATAAAGCTGAAAATCCCCTAGTTTGGTGGGGAGATTTACCGAGTTCATTCTATGTACCAGCTTTTGATTTTCGTTACGGTAGGCAATCAAATCCTGAATCGTAATGATTTTCAAATTGAATTTCTCTGCCAATTTCATAAGCCTGGGAACCCTGGCCATGCTGCCGTCATCGTCCATTATCTCGCACAATATACCGAGCGGTGCCAATCCGGCCAGCCGGCAGAGATCTACTGTGGCTTCGGTATGTCCGGCTCTGGCCAGAACGCCGCCATCGACTGCTTGAATCGGAAAAATATGACCCGGTCGGGCCAGATCATCAGGTTTAGTTTTGGCATCGACCAGCGCCATAATGGTCCTGGCTCTGTCCTCTGCTGAGATTCCTGTTGTGGTTCCTTTGACAACATCAACCGAAACAGAGAAACGCGTGCCCAGCAAGGCGCTGTTTTTCTGTACCATCGGCTGCAGCTCCAGCTTATCCAATCTTTCTTTAGACATAGGCACACAAATCAGGCCTCTGCCATGTGTCACAAAGAAGTTGATATCAGCAGCCGTAACTTTTTCAGCGGCCATTATCAGGTCGCCTTCGTTTTCACGATCTTCGTCATCAACTACAATTACAAAACGGCCGTTCTTTATATCTTCAACTGCCTCTTCAATTGTGCTGAATTTATAGTGGGTGGTCATATTTCACCAGCCTCCTTCGGATAATTTAGCAAGCGCTTGCCTGTCAGAGTTGTCTATGCCATGAGCTTTGACTGCGTACTTGCCGATTATATCAAATTCAAGATTTACTTTGTCTTTTGCTTTTAGATTTTGCAGGTTCGTCGATTCCAGCGTATGAGGTATCAGATTAACCGTAACTTTGTTTTCTATGACATCGTTGACCGTCAACGAAACACCGTTTATAGTTATAGAACCTTTATCTACCACTAACCGCTCGAACTTTTTATCGAATGTAACTGATAGCTCTACTGAGGCACCGATGGGTTTTGCCTCTACAATCAGGCCGACATCATCAACATGACCGCTGACAAAATGCCCGCCCAGCCGGCTGCCTACAAGAAGCGGACGTTCCAGATTCAGTTTCGAACCGACTTTGTAATTTGCTGCAATCGATTTCAGAATAGTTTCCTGAGAAACTTCTACCGTGAATATTTTTTCATCGAATGCAACGATAGTTAAACAGATGCCGTCGCAGGCTACAGAGTCGCCGATTTTGTGTTCGTCATCAGCAAACTTTGCTGCAATATCAAAAACCAGATAGTTTTCTTTGTTCCTGATTTTTTTAATGACACCGCTTGTTTCTATCAGCCCCGTAAACATTTTAGTTTTTCCAATCCGGATAACCAACAAAGACCTGATCGGTGCCGCATTGAAAGCTTGAAAAGTCTTTGAGTTTTATGGCGTTTTTGATAGCGCCTATTTCGAGATTACCGATAGAATTTAGTCCGCTTCCCAAAAACAGAGGCGCTGTGATGACTACCAGTTTATCTACCAGCTTGGCTTTTAGAAACGACGTTGCCACCGACGAGCCGCCTTCAACTAAGATTGAGCTAATACCAAAAGCGTAAGCTTTTTGCAGCATGTCTTCTAAGTTCAGCCTGTTTTTGCCGGACTTTTTTATTTCCCAGAATGTCAGACCGTTTCTCTTTTTGTTTTTCGTATAATTACTGAGGCTTCTTTGGGTAGTAGCAATTATAGTTTTCTGATCTTTATTATTTGCTATCAGCTTACAGCTTGTCGGAAATTCCAGACTCTCAGAAAGAACTATTCGATAGGGATTATTCCCTTTCACATGCCGGGTAGTCAGTGAGGGGTTGTCAGCTTTGACTGTGCCCAGGCCGACTAAGACAGCTTCGTTTTCTGAGCGAAGTTTATGGGCGAACACTCTGGCCTCTTTACTTGTTATCCATTTTGAGTCGCCGTTTAATGTGGCGATGCGGCCGTCTATAGTTTGTGCTATTTTTAAGGTAACGAACGGACGTTTATGTTTTATCGCATTAAAGTAAACTTCGTTTAGCCTGATCGCTTCATTTTTCATTAAGCCGTTTTCAACTTTCAATCCTGACCTGCGCAAGGCTCTGGCGCCTTTGCCATTTACGATTGGATTAAAGTCTTTGCAGGCGTAGATAACTTTTTTGATGCCGGCGGCTTTGATAGCTTCGGTACAGGGTCCTGTCCGGCCGCTGTGACAGCAGGGTTCTAAAGTCACGTAGATCGTGGCGCCTTTTGTTTTAACTCCGGCGCTTTTGATAGCAGCAACTTCGGCATGGGCGCTGCCCGGGCCTTTTGTGTAAACTCT
>JADFLZ010000477.1 GCA_022564135.1 Candidatus Zixiibacteriota bacterium | reverse complement strand
TTTGAAGCAATGGCTTAAGTCGCGGAAAATTCCTTAGACTTGACTAAGTAATTTTTTGCCTACCCCAGCAGCCGATAGCTCTCAATCCTGTCCAGTCTGAAAGTCCGCTCGTCGCCGGCCAGTTCACAGTAAGCGTTGATATAAAGCTTCGATTTCAGAGCATAAATCGCCTTTGGCCGGACAACTCTGACTGAAACCGCCTGTCCGTTACCGGCATAAGATATTTCCACTCTCAAACTGTTTTCCAGAGCTTTGGTTATTCCGGAAAACTTGGCAGGCAGCGTAACTTTCTCCAGCTGCCAGTCCGCTATCCGAATCGGCTTAAATTTCTTAGTCAGTTCAGCTATGGTAGAAATATTAGAGAGTTTTTTTAAGGCCAGCTCAAATATCTTCTGCACTAATATAGCGTCATCAAGCGCCCTATGCTGCTGTTCTTGTGAAAGCTCAAAATGACGGGCTAGAGACAACAAGGAATATGACTGAACTTCGGGGAAGACTTTCCTTGAAATCGTGACTGTATCGAGCACCAGGTTTTCAGGACGTTTTTGGTCAATTCTGTCAAGTTCGCAAGCCAGAAAAGAAACATCAAACAGAGCATTGTGAGCTAAGAGAACAGAATCTTTGCCGCAGAACTCCAGAAAATCCGGCATTACTTCGTCGATTTTCCGTGCATCTGCCACCATTTCGTCAGTTATGCCATGTACGGCGATAACCTCAGGCGGCATCGGCCGCTCAGGATTTATCAGCGCTTGAAATGTTGATATTTTACCCCCACCGGGACGAAATTTGACCGCTCCAATTTCAACCAATCTATTAGATGGCGCCCAGAGGCCGGTCGTTTCGGTATCAAATGCTACAAATTGCTGCTCAGATATCTTCATCAGTGGAATATGAACAGCCAGCAAGGGATTGACAAACAGAATCTGCTGTGTTTCTTTTAGGCGGAGCTATAAATGAAATCAGCAAAACATTGTCTTATCCTGACTCCGGTCATCAAAACAGCCACAACTGTCATGACCCGCTACACTCCGGATTCCGGCTCCGGCATGCAGGACGAGTAGCTGCCTGCTTAAAATTTTCGTATTTAATTCTAAATTTTTCAAATATCATAAATGGAGTTTTTTGCCATGAACATAAATGAAGTTATCATAAACGGAGATTCGCTGACACTGGAGCAGATTAACGCTGTCTGTCGTCATAAAGCGACAGTCAAATTGTCCGACTCAGCTGTGGCAGCAGTCAAGGCCAACCGGGGCGTGCTGGAGAATCTGATAAAAGCTGGTAGCCCTATCTACGGCGTAACGACCGGTATAGGGGAGTTCGCTAAAATTAATATATCTCCTGAGCAGTGGGAAGAGCTTCAGAAACGAATCGTCTACTCCCACGCTGCAGCTGTCGGTGACCCGATCATTGAACCGCACGTTCGTGTCGCCATGCTGCTTCGTGTCAACACTCTCTCCAGCGGCTATTCGGCAGTAAGAATTGAACTTATTAATACTCTGGTAGAAATGCTGAACAAACAGGTCCATCCGGTAGTCTATGAAAAAGGCTCGCTGGGAACATCGGGAGACTTATCACCTCTGGCGATGATGGCCGAAGTTGTCATGGGGGAGGGGCGCGCCGACTATCACGGAAAACGTATGACTGGAGCTGAAGCCATGAAAGCGGCAGGCATAGCGCCGGTCGTGTTATCGCTTAAAGAAGGGCTTGGGCTAATAAACGGCACCGACGCTTTCAGCGGAGTAGGCGCCCTGGCTGTTTTTGATTCAATCAATCTGGCCAAGAACGCCCTCATAGCCATAGGCATGACTCTTGACACTGTCGGCTCCAATATAGCGGGACTGGATAAACGCGCTCACGAAATACGAAAACATCGCGGCCAGATAGTAACAGCCGAAAACCTGAGAACTCTACTCGAAGGTTCCGAAACTATTCCAGCCAACAGAGGCAAAGTACAGGATGCATACTCTCTTCGCTGTGCACCGCAGATATTTGGTCCGTCGCTTGACGCCATTAAATATGCAGCTGATGTTCATCTGCGTGAAGTCAACGGCGTCTCTGACAATCCTCTGTTTTTCACAGACGATGGTGACTACGTCGCTGCCGGAAATTTCCACGGCCAGGCGGCAGCCATGGCACAGGATTTTCTGGCTATCGGAATTTCTGAAATTGCTTCGCTTTCAGAACGCCATACCAACCGGCTGCTCAACCCGACTTTATCGGGGCTGCCAGATTTTCTGGTTGAAGGCAAGGGGCTGAAT
>JADFLZ010000066.1 GCA_022564135.1 Candidatus Zixiibacteriota bacterium | reverse complement strand
CCGGCCTGATCAAGTTCAGAAAGCTCGGCGATATCGGCACCGGCCACAAACGATTTACTCCCGGCACCGGTGACTATGACACAACGGATAGCGCTGTCGCTTTGGTATTCATCAAAGGCGCTTTGAAGTTCTGCTATTGTTTCTTTGTTTAAAGCATTCAGCGCCCGTTCACGATTAATTGTCACCAAAAGCGTGCTGTTATTTTTTTCAACTATGATATTTTTGTAGTCTGTCATCTTTATTCCTTCTGTATCTTCGAAAATCTATTTTATCATCCGTATCATTTTTAGTCCGGTAGTGTAGTTAGCTGCTCCTACCAGTTCAAAACCAGCGCTTAAGTAACAGTTCAGGGCTTCTTTGCTATCTACAAACAGATTTAAATGAACAGAAGCCAGTGCTTTTCTCTGGGAAGCTAACTCAAAAAGGAGCTCAATCATCCTGGTACCATAGCCCAGAGAGCGTCTGGCCGGGTCAACCAGCAGATGTGCAATTTCTACGGCCATCTCAAAAGGCCTGTCCCAAAGTTCGCCATAGGCCACCGGCTCTCCGCCGCTGACTATCAGATAAGATTTTACGCCGTTTCTCTGCCAGCTATCGACCAGATTTTCAGGAGGAGGAAAACCCTTGCCCAGACAAAGATTATAATAGCACTTCTCATCGTCTATCCAGGAATGAACCAGACTGGAATGCCCCGAATTGTAAGGGATTATATCGGCTTTTATTATTTTGGAATTTACCATATTTTCTCGCTTTGGAAATATAGTAAAACTAAAGGGATCGGGCAATTGAACTTGTCCCGAAGCCATATCTCAATTGACTTCTCAGCACAGTTTGTCTAATTTCAACAGACTAAAAAAACTATTGGGAGCAAAAATAATGATAGATTTCGAGTTAACAGAGAATCAAATAGCAGTTCAGGAAATGGCCAGAGATCTGGCTGAAAAAGTAATACAGCCGACCATTCAGGAGTATGACCGCAAACAGGAAGCCAACCCGGCCATTTTGCCGGCCATGGGCAAAGCCAATTTGCTCGGCTTTTGTATCCCTGAAAAATACGGCGGATTGGGCATGGATTATATCTCGCTGGGGCTGGCCTCTGAAGAACTTGAATATGTCGACACCTCGGCCAGGGTCATTCTTTCGGTACATATCGGTCTGTTTTCTCTGCCGCTTTTGACCTGGGGCAGCGAAGAGCAAAAAGAAAAATATCTGATACCGGCTGCCAAAGGTGAAAAGATTGCCACTTTTGGCCTGACCGAACCTGCCGCCGGCACCGACGCGGTCGGCATTCAGACTACCGCCGTCAAAGATGGCGACCACTTCATAATGAACGGCGAGAAGATGTGGATTTCGCTGGCTAATATCGCCGACTACTTTTTAGTGTTTGCCTGGACAGATTTAGAGAAAAAGAAAAACCGCGACCACAGCGGTCTTTCGGCTTTTATAGTTGAACGCGGCTATGACGGCCTCACCACCGGCACGATCAAAGGCAAGCTTGGCGTGCGGGCCGGCAATACCGGTTTCTTATCGTTTCAGGATGTCAAAGTTCCTAAAGAAAATCTGGTTTACAAAGAAGGCCAGGGATTTAAGCTGGCCATGTTCTGCCTTGACCAGGGACGTTTTACAGTAGCCGCCGGTTCCTGCGGACTTATCCGAGCCTGCCGTGACGCCTCGGTCAAATACGCCAACGAAAGAAAAACTTTTGGAGTGACGATTGGTGAACATCAGCTGGTCAAACAGATGATTGCCAATATGGAAGCCGGCTATGAGTTTTCCCGCAATTTATGTTTCAAAGCCGGCTGGCTGAAAAATCAGGGCAAACGCTCCACCCGTGAAACTTCGCTGGCTAAGTGGATTGCCTGTCGCGAGGCTGAAAAAGCCGCGGCTGATGCCGTTCAGGTATTTGGCGCTTATGGTTTTTCTGATGAGTATCCGGTCGAGCGCTATTTCCGCAACTCTAAAGGCGCCTCGATATACGAAGGCACCCGCGAGATTCATACTCTGGTTCAGGCCGATTATGCTTTAGGCAAACGCATCGACAAAGAACTCGAAAGAGACCTACCACCCGTCGCACAGTAGGAGTTGCAATTGACAACATGCCGTGCTAAAATTCCTGCTTTTTTTGTCATTCCCTCCATTTTTTGCCTTTCCAGCTTTAGTCACGGGGAGCAGGCTGGAATCCAGCTTCTGAAAATAGTCGAATAATTGTGATTGTCATAGGAATAACTTTTTAGCATCTAGCAATAGTCATGAAAACAATTGAATTTGGCTTCAACATCCACAGAGAATTACCAGATGTGTTTGGCATAATTGACGACTGCTTTGCGTTATCAGATATTATACTTAAAAACTTAGGAGATCGGAATATAGTTCAATCAGAACTTGATATAGTTCAAGCCATCTATTTATCAAATCATTATAAGGCAACTGAGTCATTGATTTCCACTGCCAAATTGGCTGATGCTGTTCTTATAGGAGATTTACAAACTGTCGCGAGAAAGCTTCTTGAACAAGCAATAAACCTCAAATATATGTCTCTTGATGTCGAAAAGCGTGCACCAAAGTTTTCGAATTACTCTGCGATAAAACTCAAGAGTAAAATAAAAAACGTTTTGAGTAATGATAATTATAGCAATGAATTAAAAGAATCAATGAATGACCTAATGCCTGAATCCGACGAAGCATACACTAGAGCCATGGTTTTTTTTGAAACAGACGATTGTGGAACAATATTAAAAAAATATAAGAAAAGCTGGTCAGGCTATAATCTCAGTGAAATGGCGGAAAAGTGTGGTTTAGTTAGTGATTATATTTATTGTTTCAAAATATTTTCGGAAAGTACGCATGCAAAAACCGGGATCCTACCAGATTATTTTGATTTAGAAAAAAAGTCGTTCGGGCCTACACATCAATTATCACTGGCAATGAAAGTATTGCTGGAAGTTCTGAGACTATATCTGATTCTCACAGAATTTGTAATTGAATCCTTTAGAATTGACTTGCAAGGTTCTATTAAATCGCTTCGTCTTAGAATAGATAAATTGCAGGGAGACCCTAGACTAAGCGATTCAACACGTATTACTGATCTATGATTTTATTCTCCGTGCAGCTCTCGTGGGTGCCCCACCCCACGGGACTTTGCCATTTATGGTGGGTTTAGACTAATAACATAAATTTCTCTGTACATATTACCTGCTGGATTCCACGTCAAGCGTGGAATGACGGCGATTTAAACCTCGAAAGCGACCAACAACCAGCCCCACAAGCAGCAGTATACTCAAGCCAATTTGCACTCCGGCGAAATCTCTGCGAAGCATAGAACTTGAACCATAATCAAATTTCGGCCAGAGATACGGCGCAATTAGCACTCCAGCCGTAATCAGCAAGGCGGCAGAGCAAGCAGTGATTATCCAGAACGTTTTTGATTTCTCAGCAGGCAGGTTATTCCAAAGGTTTTTCAGAGCAACTAGTGCCAGCGGAATTAAGAATACGAACGGCGGAAACAAAATCCTGGTCTCTCTGACATATGTAAAAAAGATTCCCAAAATCATTGTCAACGGCAGGGCAGTTACCGCTCCCCAAAACAAAAGACGAAATTTCGGTTCTGATCTTTTTGCAAATATACTTACTGCCCCTGCTATAGCCAAAAGCCAGAGAAAGCCAAACGATATCCAGAGCGATACGACAGAATCGGCCGCTCTGGCCGTGTTTTCAAAATTATAGAAAAACAACGACCAGCGTCTGGCATCAGGTGTCTGATAGGTTAGGAATATAAGTAGTCCGTAAATCACTACCGGGATAAGCAATCCGAGAAGTAACTTTTTCATGCCTAACTTTTGTCTATTCCAGATTCCTTCCAAGAAAAATATTGGATAAAACAAAACCATCTGCTCTCTGGCAAAGCAGCCCAATGTAAAAAAGAGAGAAGCGACCAGCCATTTACCCCTTAATAGAGTAGAGAAAGTGAGAATTAAAAAACCGTACATCCAGATATCATCCCAGGTATGCACCGGCTCAAAGTGAGCGCCAAGAATCGGAAATGAAAACATCAGAAGAGCCAGACCCATCAGCGACCAGTTTCGCCCAAAACCGAGAGTTTTTAGATAATTATAAAATAGCGGTCCAAGTAAGAATACCAAAATGTACTGCAATATATAGAACGATTCTTTGAGCGGAATGCCAAAGAACCGATTGACAAGAAGTGTGGCCTGAGTTTGTGGAAATCTAATATTGAACGGGTAATAATTTACGTGAAGCTCAAGAGATCTTCTCCAGATTTCGGGATCATGTAATAGCGGCGACCAGGTAACTTTGAGATGCAAAATTAGCGAGACAACGATGCCCATAACTGTGATAGCCAGCACGTAGCGATTATCTAATATCTGTCGGTATGATTTTTTGAAGTAATTCATTATTGTTTGATTGCAATTTTATGATATGTGAAAGATGGATACAAATTTGGTGTGCTGGCAAGGTTTAATATAGAGGATTGCTAATCAGCCAGTATTGTCATTCCCGCGCAGGCGGGAATCCATCTTCTACATTCGTTCATGCTGAGCCTTGCAGCAAAGTCCCGAAGAGTACGAAGTCCCGTGGGAGTCGAAGGGTGACATCACGAGCATGGTTCGACTCCGCTCACCATGACGAATTTATTCCTACGCCTCTTCCCCTACTCCACTGTCACGCTCTTAGCCAGGTTGCGGGGCTGGTCGACATGACAGCCGCGCAGCAGCGCAATATGATAGGCTAGTAGCTGCAGCGGTATCACCGATAATAGCGGCGACAACAGCCGGTGTGTTTCAGGAATATAAATGACATGGTTGGCGCGCTCGGCTATCTCGGTGTCGCCTTCGGTAGCGATGGCGATCACCTGACCGTTACGAGTGCGAACCTCGGCAATGTTTGACATTACTTTTTCGTAGACGGGGTCTTTGAGCGCAATTACTACAACCGGCATGTTTTCGTCTATGAGTGCTATCGGGCCGTGTTTCATCTCAGCGGCTGGGTAGCCTTCGGCGTGAATGTACGAAATTTCTTTGAGTTTGAGAGCGCCCTCAAGTGCTACCGGGAAATTGATGCCGCGACCCAGATACAGGAAATTATTGGTCTGGCAATACTGCTCGGCGATTTTTTTAATCTGGTCTTCGCTCTCAAATATCTTTTCTGCTTTTTCCGGAATCTTTTCGAGCGCTTCAATAAATTCCTGCCCCTGCTGAAACGATAGATTGCGCATCCGTGCTAACATGAGAGTGATCAGCGACAGCACTACCAGCTGCGAAGTGAAGGCTTTGGTCGAGGCCACTCCAATTTCCGGCCCGGCGTGAATATAAACACCGCCATCACTCTCGCGCGCGATTGTAGAGCCGACAACATTGACTATTCCAAACACCGAGGCACCGTGTTTTTTGGCTTCGCGCATGGCTGCCTGGGTATCGGTCGTTTCACCCGACTGGCTGATAACAAACATGACGGTGTCCGGTTCCATCACCGGTGAGCGGTAGCGAAACTCCGAAGCATACTCTACCTCGACCGGTATTCTGGCCAGTTCTTCAATCATATATTCGCCGATAAGTGCGGCATGCCAGGAGGTGCCGCAGGCAGTGATTACTATTCTCTTAATTTGCCTGAGCTGTTCCTGCTGCAGGTTAAGGCCGTTCAGACGCGATATTGCCTCTTCAAAATTAAGCCGTCCGCGCATGGCGTTACGAAGGGTGACGGGCTGTTCGTGAATTTCTTTGAGCATAAAGTGCTCGTAGCCGCCTTTTTCAATCTGGTCGAGCGTCCAGGTAACTTCCTGAATTTGAGGAGTTATCTTTTCGTTTTCAATGGTAGTTATATTGTATCCTTCGGGAGTAACAGTAGCAATCTCGCCGTCTTCAAGATAGACAACCTGATTGGTATGGTCGAGCATGGCAGCAACATCGGAAGCTACAAAATTTTCGTTCTCTCCATGCCCGATAACCAGAGGTGAACCCATCCGGGCCGCGACTATCTTATCCGGGTCTTTCGATGATACCACGGCAATGCCGTAAGTTCCCTCGACCTGTAAAAGCGCCCGCCTGACAGCCTCGGTAAAATCGCCGTTGTAGTTGAATCTGATAAGGTGCACCAGAACTTCGGTGTCAGTTTCAGTTTTCATTCTGAAACCCTGCTGCTCTAAAAATTCTTTTAAGGTCCTGAAATTTTCGATTATGCCGTTATGGACTAAAGCAATTTCTTCGGGAGTGTCGGTATGCGGGTGGGCGTTGAGCTGGTTTGGCGCACCGTGAGTCGCCCAGCGGGTGTGACCGATGCCGCAATTACTTTCTAAATCCAGTCCATCGACAAGCTTTTCCAGCTGGGCAATCTTGCCCGGGGTTTTGGTTACTATCAGGCTGTGGTTGTGAAGCAGCGCCACTCCCGATGAATCATAGCCACGGTATTCAAGTCTTTTCAGCCCGGCCATAAGTATCGGCAAAACCGGCTTTGGGCCGACATAGCCTACTATTCCGCACATTTATAGCTGTCCCCTATTTGACAAAGTAGTTCATCACTTTCTTTGAAAGCTCTCTTGAAAATTTCGCATTATTAGTTTCAACCATCAAGCGGAAAATTGGTTCCGTTTTAGATTTTCTCACCAAAAGCCAGCCCTGCGGAAAATCTGCTCTGAGCCCGTCCAGTTTGCTTATACGAGGATTGTCAACGAATTTCTCAAGCTCGTTTTCAAAACTCTTGAGATTTCTATTAAAATTAGCAGGGCACTTCGCTTTTGTTTTCATTGTATAATAGCGGCTGAGAGTTGCTGCCAGATCCGACACTTTTTTCTTTTCTCCAGCCAAGCAGCTAAGTACCAGGGCTGCAGCTACCAGAGCATCGCGTCCAGCATGGAACGTGGGATAAATTACACCACCGTTGCCTTCACCACCAATTACGGCTTTCTTTTTGAGCATCATCTGTACTACATTGGCTTCGCCAACTTTAGAGTAGTAGACTTGCGAACCTGATTTAACTGCCTCATCGGCTGTTACTTTTGAAGTCGAAATATTAATGACCGTAGGTCCTTTGAAACGCCTGGTAATTTCACGAACTGCAATTGCCAGGGTCAGCTCTTCGCCAATGGCTTTGCCCTTTTCGTCTACCAGCGCCAGCCTGTCAGCATCGGGGTCGGTGGCCAGACCAATATCAGCTTTTCGTTTTAAAACTTCGCGCCCCAGCTGTTTTAGGTTTTTCGGAACAGGTTCTGCTCCGTGCACAAAGTTGCCATCACCGTTGCAGTTTATACAGTACACTTTTGCACCGAGCTTTCTGAGTAAATCAGGAAGCGCCAAAGAACCGGCGCCGTTAATGGCATCGACTACGATTTTGAATTTTCTTCCGGCAATAGCAGATTTTCTGACAGCTTTTAGCGCCAAAGTCTTTTTGATGTGCTTCGCGATCCAGTCTGTCTGGATTTTGACTTTGCCGATTTTTTTAGAAGGCACAAAAGAAAAGTTTTCCGATTTATATAGTTTTTCGATTTTATCAAATTGTTCCGGCGTTGCAAATTCTCCGCGCCTGTTAAAAAACTTCAGGGCGTTCCAGATGGCCGGATTGTGCGAGGCTGTTATGCAGATGCCACCCGCCGCTTTCAGTTCTGTTACTGCTATTTCAACTGTGGGGGTAGGCACGATGCCGATATCTATGACGTTAATACCGGTTGCCTGCAGGCCTGAGATTACCGCTTGTTTGAGCATCTCTCCGGAAGGACGGCTATCGCGGCCAACTACAACTGTGCCTTTTTTCAAAAAAGTGCCAAAAGCTGCTGCAAAATTTGTGGCCACGGCCGGGTCCAGACCGCTGCCGACAATTCCCCTGACTCCGGAAGTTGATATTATTAACGTTTTTTCAGGCATCTAAGCTGTCGGTCTTTCTTACTTATAATGATAATACCAAAGATAATCAAGCCGCTGTTTCAGGCAAGTTTTAGAATTATTCAAGATAGAAAATTTATCAGTAAATTTGAGAGCCTGCCGAGACTCTTTATTCGTCATAGCAAACAGCTTAACCAGCCGCCTGAGCGCTGTGTCTGCTTAATTCTGAGCGATGGAGCTGTGACTTATACTGCATCTCATACAGTTTGTAATAGATACCGCCTTTTTGAAGTAACTCCTGGTGCTTACCCATTTCTCTGATTTCTCCGTGATGCAGCACTATTATCTTGTCTGCTTTTTCTATGGTAGAAAGTCTGTGGGCGATTATTATCGAAGTTCGATTTTCCAGAAGCTTATCCAGTGCGGTTTGAATCAGCTGCTCGGTTTCGGTATCAACAGAACTTGTAGCTTCGTCCAGAATCAAAATCTGCGGATCAAATGCCAGAGCTCTGGCAAATGACAGCAGCTGTTTCTGGCCGGTAGAAAGCGTCGCACCTCGTTCTTTGACTTCAGTATGAATGCCGTCTTTGGCGTCTTTTAAGAAGCGGGAAAAGCCGACCCGTTCTAAGGCCAATTTGACCTCTTCGTCGGTGATATTTTTATCACGCAGTCTGACGTTGCTGGCGTAGTCGCCGGTAAAGAGAAAAACATCCTGCAGTACCAGTCCGAGCATCCCGCGCAGGTCATCCAGTTTCATATCGGCTATATCAACCCCGTCAATTTTTATAGCGCCCCGCTGCAGATTATAGAACCGAAACAGAAGCGAAACCAAAGTTGTCTTGCCGGCGCCTGTTGAACCTACAATAGCGATTTTTTCTCCAGGATTGACAGTGAATGAAATATCTTTTAGAATCCAGTCGTCGTCGTTATAAGCAAACCAGATGTTTTCAATCTCAATTTTCCCTCTTACGTCCTTGACTACTTTCGGAGCCTTAATTTCTTTTATGTCCGGCTTGGTATCTAAGAGAGCAAAGATTCTCTCAGATGAAGCCATAGAGGCCTGCAAAATATTGTATTTTTCTGAGAGATCTCTTATGGGACGGTAAAATTTTTCGACCAGTTGAATAAAG
>JADFLZ010000065.1 GCA_022564135.1 Candidatus Zixiibacteriota bacterium | reverse complement strand
GGCCTTTTCGCACGGCGTTTGCTGCCAGCCGGCGAATTCTTTTAGGGCCGACCGGCGGTAAAAATAGACACCTATATGATAGTAATAGTATGCCTGACTGCTCAACGTTTTCTTTAAAGCGCTTTGCAGATAAGGCAGCGGCTGCCTTGAAAACCAGCCGGCTTCTTTGTTTTTCTTCAAAACTACTTTTACCGAGTTGGGGTCTTTCAATTCGCGGTCATTTCTTATTTTTCTGGCCAAAGTTCCGTACTTCAGCTTAGAATCCCGGCTAAAATCCATTATTACTCTATCAAGAACAGCAGATTTTAGTCCGAACAGGTCAGCCTGAACATTTATATATAAGTCTGCCGGAATTTCCTGCATCACAGCAGCTACCCGGTCTGAACCAGTCTTACACCTGCCGCTGGTTCTTATCACTTCCGCTCCAAATTCTCTGACTGCTGACTCAATTTCCTGGCTATCAGTGGCCACCACAAAGCGGTCTACCTTCTTTGCCTTTGAGACTTCATTATAAATATAGTACAATAGCGGCTTCCCTTTGTAAGGATATAAGACCTTGCCATAAAACCTTTTAGACTCCATCCGGGCCGGTATAACGCCTACCGTTTTAAATGACATCAGCCAATAACCTTGGGCACTTTAAAAAACTCCTCGTCCTTATCAGGGGCATTTGAGAGAGCTTCAGCGCGGCTCAGTGATTTGCGGCTCTTGTCTTCTCTGAAGACATTTTCCGCTGTTATAAACTGGTCTTTAAGCTTAACCCCGGCGGTATCAACTTCAGCCAGCTGCTCAACATAGTCCAAAATCACAGTCAATTCACTGGTAAATTTTTCAATCTCTTTTGGGGATAATTTGAGCCGAGCCAAAGATGCTATCTGCTCAACCTGCTCTCTTGATAGTGGCATAGGTTATATTACGGCGCTTGCCTTAATCTGTCAAGGACAAACAGAAAAGTCCCCAAAAAAGTCGTTATATGCCCTGAATATGCACCTGGAATAAGGCTGTTAAGGTTTCAGCAATCTGCCCGATATTATTGGTAGTTGTCCCAAATTGAAACATACAAATAGAATATGGCCACTACTAAAAATCAAGAGACCCCGCTGAGCACCTTAAGTAATGCCGACAGCATGATTGATTCGGTCAGCAGAATTGTTGATGAACATAAATCGGTAGCAGTTGAGTCTGTACTTCTTGGCTTAATGTTAAACGGCCGGCTAAGCAGCTACGAAACCGAAATGATTGCAGCCGCCTTTGCCACTGGCTCCAGACCAATAATCACTAAAGATAATGAAACAGTTTATTTTGAATCTGTAAATAAAAGCGACCCGAACCTGATAGTCTCTGTCCAGCAGGGAGAGCTGGCCATCAGCGACCCTTTGATGAAACATCAGGGACTGGCTGTTGCTATTTTTTCGGACTGGCAAGCGATTAAAGAGACCGCACTTCGCATCCATCTCAAATTCAACAAGTGCGCAGCTATTTTAGTGAGCAGGTCATCGGGCAGAGTTATCGCCTGCAGCAAAGAGTTCTGCCGAGCTACCGGTGTTATCGATTCAGATATAACGGGCACAGAATTTGGTGCCGCCAAAGGCGCCTTCCTGGAACTTATTGGCTCGACCAAAATGCAGCTTGATAATATACAAGCGGGCGAATTATATCTCTCCCTGATAAGTTTTACCGAAATCAGCGCCAGTGAAGATAATAGCCAACCCGATAATTTACCGTTATCAGATAAACCTGATTCAGCACTCTCCTCATCAGCTGATTCTATAGAAATAATAGACGAAGTCACCGCCACCGATATTCACACCAGCCGTTTAAATGCGCTGCTGGAAAAAAATCTGCACCTGGCAATTTCCGACACGATTCTTGCGGAACTGGATTCAGTGACTTCTCAGATAGTTGAGCTTTCTGATGATTTCGAATCTACAGCTGCAGCCGGAAATTCTCAAACTTTAGCAAACTTTAAGGCCACTGTCCGGCTGATTTTGCAGTCGATACTAATGACGCACCGCTCCGAAATCGGAACAGGCAGCAAAACTACCATGAAACTGGTATCTCCTGTTGACGGCGATCTGAAAATTGTCTTTACGACTGGCACCAAATCAATGACTAAAATCAACATAGAAGAAGATGAATGGTGGAAGTTGGCGGCTAAGTTGTCCGGCAAGCTGCGGTTCACACTAAAAGATATTTCTGACAGCGCAGACGTCCTCAAAAGCGAACTTTCTATAAATTTTAAGGAACATTAGATTAATGATTACAAGTAGCAGAAAAGCCCCAATTGATATTCTCCTGTTGGATATAAAATCAGACCAGAACAGCTCACTAAGTATTGCGATTCCCGAACTGCTTCACCGCTTCAAACAAGTAACCAGTCTCGCCAGCGCCCGTACAGAATTAGGTCTGAAGAACTATCCGATATTGATAGTCATGATAGACAATGAATCAAGTGAGTTGATTTCTGCTATATCACAACTAACCGGCGAATTCCCCAATACCGAAATTCTGGCAGCAATAAATCCGGGAAATCAAGAACTGGCAGCCAAAGCCATAAATGCCGGAGCTGCGGATTATCTGCTGAACCCGATTAATAGCGACATTCTGTTATCGAAAATAACTGCTATAACCGCCTCAAAAAATAACATGAGCGAGCTAATGATGCTGCGCCAGCAGATTGCCATGAACTACGGCTTTGACAATTTTATCGGTGTATCGTTAAAAATCGAGCGGATTCGAAAGACCGCCATGCAGATGGCGCTGTGTGATATCCCGGTAGTTATCTCAGGTAAAACCGGCACCGGCAAGACCCTGCTGGCCAATATCATTCATTATCATTCTCTGCGCCGCAAAAACGAACTAAACAGAATCGACTGCTCCAGCGCCACCAAGGAATTTATCGAAACAGAGTTAAAAAGAATATTCGATTCGACCAGTGTGGATGCCTCTACAGTTTTCATCTCTCACTTGGAAAGTATGGAATTAGATTCACAAAGACTGCTGACTCAGCTCATAGCGCTAAATCAAAATAAATCCTTATCAGACGACCAGCCGGCCATGCCCAGACTCATCCTTTCCTGTGACCAGCCGCTTTATAACTTAGTCAGGAAAAACTTAGTCGACAGCCGTTTAGTTGAGATGCTGCAGGCGATTGAGATTTCGATTCCGTCGCTGATTGATCGGATTGAAGATATCGAAGTGCTGGCTTCGTATTACTTAAGAAAGTACGCTTTTGAAATCGATAGTCCGTCGTTGGGGATAACTTCTGCGGCAATTGAAAAACTATCTAAACATGACTGGTCCGGAAATGTGCGGGAACTGGAAAACTGCCTGAAGCGGGCAGTTACAATCTGTCAGGAAAAAAATCTCGATGCCGTCTCGGTTACCTTCGTTGGCTCAGGTCGCCAGAGAGGACGCTTAACCTCAGCGCTTGATGCAAAAAGCAGCCAAAAGTCATCACTGGCGGACAGTCAGCGGCTGCATATTACCAAAGCCTTAGAAGACAACAACTGGAATTTTACCCATACCGCCCTGCAGCTGGGCATCGGCCGAACCACTCTCTGGAGAAAAGTCAGAAAATTTAAGTTACAAAGAAACGAAGAATCTGAAACTGAAACTTTGGGGGTTTATTCAGATGAACAACATCAATGAGACCACAGCTATGCCGTCAGATGTCTCTGCTGCCAAATCAAACGGCAGGGTAAGAGATATTAATCAGGTGCTTGAACAGGAGAGTGATCCTGCCGAAATCTTTTTTGAAATCACTAACCACCTAAAAGACAAATACGAAATCGGCAAGAGTGTTCTGGTTCTAAAGCAGGCAGACAACTCGCTTTCGGCCATTTCTACCTGGGCCAACGGTCAAAAACGCGATGGCCTGTCGCTCAGCCTGCCGCCGGCTAAGTCGCTCTTTGAAAAAGTTATCGAAGACGGTAACCTTTATACCGAGAGCTTTAGTAATTCTTTCAGCGGCAATTTCTTTGAACAAAAACTCCTGCTGGAGCCGCTGACGAAGTCATTTGCGCTGAAACCTCTGAAATTTGATGGTGAAGTTATAGGCCTGGTCGGCTTTAGTTCTCAGAATCCAACAGCCTTTGCAATGCTTGAAGAAGGCGAATCTGATGCGCTACTGGACCGCTTCGCCAGCAAACTGGTAAAAAAGAAACAGACAGCCTGATTATTTTGCCCGGGCTTCTTTTTGTTCTCTTTTGATTTTCTGCCTGTTACGATTGTGCTCGGCGTTTGTTTTTGCAAACAGATGTTTACCGCCATTGTCAGCCACAAAATAATAATAATCTGTCTCAGCCGGATATAGCGCTGCTTTGATGGCAGCCAGCCCCGGAGAATTTATAGGGGTGGGCGGCAAGCCTCTGTTTAAGTAGGTATTGTAAGGAGTTCTCTTTTTTAAATCTTTCAGCCAGAGCGGCCGTTTCAGTCCGCCCAGACCATATATGACAGTCGGGTCGGCATCGAGTTTCATTTTTTTCCTAAGGCGATTATGATAGACCGAAGATACCAGCTCGCGCTCGTTGCCAGCCCCGGTTTCGGCTTCAATGATTGAGGCCAGAATTATAATTTCTTCTTTAGTCAAAGAAGCCGTTATTGCCTCAGGCCAGAGAGAGTCTGTCATACTTTGGTACTGCCTGACCATAATAGCAGCAGCTTGGCGGGCCGACGAACCCCAGGGGAAATAGTAAGTTTCGGGAAAAAGATAGCCCTCAAGATACGAAAGTTCACGCTCGCTTAAAAACTTAGTTTCTTTGTTGAGAGCTTGCAGCGAGTCAGCTTCAAACTTCAGACTATCGGCAAGCAGCGCCGCAGTCTGCCAGATGGTGGCACCCTCGGGGATAGTAACTTTTATGCGAACAAAATCCCCCTGCCCCAGTTTCTTCAGTACGCTTGAGTAAGAATTTTTACCGGTAAAATCGTAACGACCGGGAACAAGTCTTTTGTCGACGCCAAATATTCTGGCAGGAATTTTGAGCATAACTTTTGAAGACAGCACGCCGCCGTCGACAAGCTTACTGACTACGCTCTTAAAACTATCCCCCTGTTTGACTATGACAGTGACAGTTTTATCACCGATATTTTTCGGATAATAATAAGTGACTGTGCCCAGAACCAGCGCGGCTAAAAGCACCACTGCTGTTATTTTCGCTATATATTTAAATGTCGATTTCTTCGTGTCAGCTTTCTCCATCTAAGAATCTTTGCAAAATAATTACCGCCGCCAGACGGTCTAGGCGTCCTTTGTCCTGGCCTGTTTTCTTACCGTGAGCATGAATTATGTCGGCTGCTTCGCTCGAACTCCAGCGTTCGTCTATTTTATGTATCGGTTTGTTATAGATCTCTTCCAACTTTTCGACAAATTTATCTACCTCAAGGCATTTTTCGCTCTTTTCGCCCGATATATGCAGCGGATAACCGATGACCAGGCCGTCAGGCTCAAGCTCACTTATCTTTTCGGCAATTTTCTTAACAGCCTCAGCCATAGAGCTGACTTCAATTGTAACCAGAGCCGAAGCAATAGTCCCGCTGGGGTCGCTTTTGGCCAGTCCGATACGTCGCTCGCCGTAGTCTATACTGAGAAATCTTCTGTTTTCAGCCAGTACCATGCTACAACTTAAATAACCGATTCACTAACTGCAAACTTGTTGTAGGGAAATTGTGTCTCAGGCATAATGAACATTATCTCAAATTAGGGCTGAAAATATTCAGCCCCTACGATTAAAATATGAATTTTTAGTGTAGGTCAGTACCTTTTAATGGTCCTGACTATTTCGTGTAAATTGTCAGGAAGACGAGCTTCCTGAGCTACAAGAACCAGGTCAGTGACTTTCCAGCGAAGGCTGGAATCCATCTTTAGTGGGCGGCCGCCAATAGCGTGTTCTCATCTGCCCCTTCGCCAATTCTGTGTTCGTATGAGGGACTGGATTCTCGCATTCGCAAGAATGACGAAACCTAATGGTTCTGCTATCGTTTTGTGGGCGGCCGCCAATAGCGTGTCCTCATCTGCCCCTCGCCAATTTCGAAATGACTGCGTCAGGTCTTCCGTTCTTTTTTCTTCGCCGCCGGAAACAAAACATTATTGAGTATCAGCCGGTAGCCCGGACTGTTTTTGTGCAGGTTTAAATCGGTCGGCGGGTCGTGGATCAGGTGACGGTAATCTTCGGGGTCATGGCCGGACATAAAAGTAAAAGTGCCCCGGCCGAGATTGCCGTGGATATAACGCACCTCGTCATAGTTATCCGGCTGTCCCAGTATCATGACATGTTTTTTGAGAAACGACTTTTTAAATCCGGTCGTCTGCCCCATAAAACCATCGACGGTGTTAGTGTGATTCTGCACTAACATAGTCGGGACCGGGTCAAGTTTGGCGGCAAAATCAAAGAGATAGAAAAAATCATCGTCCCGGCGCGGAAAGCGAATCATCCGTTCGGGGTACGTATCGATATTAGAACGACGGTATACCATCGGGTCAAACGAGACCTCAAAATTCTCAAAGGCAAATGTTCTTGAAAAGTTAAGATTTTCCTGAGCGCCGGGGTCAACCGGGTCGCCGTCGAACTCGCGCGGCACTATATCAATTTCGGCTGCGGCTAAGGCCATATCAAAAGTTTCCGGAGCCGAACACATCGAAAACAAAAAGCCGCCGCGGCGGACATATTCGTAAATTGTCAGGGCCACATCTCGTTTCATATGAGAGACTTTGCTGTAGCCAAGTTTGGCGGCCATTTCTTCGTTGGTTTTAACATCGGCCTGATACCAGAGCTGCCCGCGAAAGGCCCCGTAAAATTTGCCATACTGCCCGCTGAAATCTTCGTGGTGACAGTGCACCCAGTCGTATTCATCGAGCGCCCCTGAGAGAACTTCCTCATCCCAGATGACATCGTAGTCTATTTCGGCGTAGGTCAAAGCCAGGGTGACAGCATCATCCCAGGGCTGCATCGTTGGCGGCGAATAGACAGCCATTGTCGGCGCTTTTTGAAGTTCTACCCGCTCCATATTTTCAACTTCGATTCGGCGAAAAATATCAGCTTCCTGCCCGGAAGTTATTTTTTCACTGGTGACACCCATCAAGAGACAGAGGTTAGCCACCGCCGGTGAATAGTCGATCAAAAACGAGCCGCCCTCGTAGTTAAGCAGCCACTGGGCTTTTTTGCCCATTTCGAGAGCTTTGAAAACTACCCCATAGGCCTTGAGATGATCGGCCTGGGACTTGTTCATCGGGATATAGAGCGAGGCGGCCTGGGAGCTGACGCTTATAGCAAATATGAGAATAGCAAAAATAAGTTTTTTCATACTAAGTTGTAAAATTTTTAACGAAGTCAACATATCAAAGATTCTACACCAACTATATCGACTTGTTTCAATTCGATATTACTTTCATTTTTTCTACTCCCCTACTTTCAGGGCGGCTAAGAAGGCTTCCTGGGGGATTTCGACTTTGCCGAACTGTTTCATCTTCTTTTTGCCCTCTTTTTGCTTATCCCAGAGTTTGCGTTTGCGGGTGATATCGCCGCCATAGCATTTGGCCGTGACCTGTTTGCGCAGAGGCTTGACCGTGGCGCGGCTGATAATTCTACTGCCGATAGAAGCCTGAATGACAACTTCAAACATCTGGCGCGGTATCAGAGTGCGCAGCTTTTCGGTCAGAGCTACGCCCCAGTGATAAGCTTTGTCGCGGTGGATAATGACCGAAAGAGCATCAAGCGGGTCGCTGTTTACCAAAATATCGAGCTTGACCAGATTGGAACGCTTATAATAAGGAATGCCGTAATCAAACGAAGCATAGCCTCGTGAAACAGATTTCAGTTTGTCGTAAAAATCAAAAATTATCTCAGACAGCGGAAAGGCGTATGAAATAGTTGCCCGCGTCTGCGTCAGATACTCGGTGGTTTTGTATTCGCCGCGGCGCTCGGTGGCAAGTTTCATAATCGAGCCGACATAATCCCCCGGCACAACTATCTGGGCATCGACAAACGGTTCTTCGATATGGCCAATCTCCCCCGGCGGCGGCATCTGAGCCGGATTATAAACCGAAACTATTTCGGCTTCAATTGCCCGGCCTTTTTTGTCCACGCGGCCGGATGTATCTTTGTACACCCGATACTCAACATTGGGAACAGTATTTATAATCGTCTGGCCGTACTCGCGCGCCAGCCTTTCGGTAATAATCTCCATATGCAGCAGCCCCAAAAACCCGACCCGAAACCCAAACCCGAGCGCTTCGGATGACTCCGGCGTAAATGTCAGCGATGAATCGTTTAAGGTCAGTCTTTCGAGAGATTCGCGCAGGCGGCTGAAATCTTCGGCAACGGCCGGATACAATCCTGAAAATACCATCGGCTTGACCGCCACAAATCCCGGCAGCGGTTTTGCGGCAGGACGTTTGACATGAGTTATAGTGTCGCCGATTTTGGTATGCTCTAACTCTTTAATTGAGGCAAAAACATAACCGACCATACCCGCCGAAAGTTTTTTGAGCGGTACGTTCGACAAACGCAGATAGCCCACTTCATCGATATCATAAACGGCATTGGTCGACATAAATCTGACTTTGTCATCTTTGCGGATGGTGCCGTTTACTATTTTGACAAACGGCATGGCGCCGCGATAGGTATCAAAAATTGAGTCGAAGACCATCGCCTGAAGAGGCGCTTCGGGGTCGCCTGCCGGGGCCGGAATCCGGCTGATAATTGCTTCCAGAATTTCGCTAATGCCCTCACCGGTTTTGGCCGAACAGCGCAGAACATCGGACTCATCGCAGCCCAATAGCTCAGCAACTTCTTGTGCCACTTCGTCCGGTTTGGCATGGGGCAGGTCAATTTTATTGACGACCGGCAGAATGTCCAGGTCGCCATCAAGAGCCAGATATAAGTTGGTAATTGTCTGCGCTTCGATTCCCTGTGAAGCATCAACCACTAAAATCGCGCCCTCGCAGGCCGCCAGCGAACGGCTGACTTCGTAGGTGAACTCGA
>JADFLZ010000476.1 GCA_022564135.1 Candidatus Zixiibacteriota bacterium | reverse complement strand
TCCTGGTATTATCCTGCCATTACAAATGACAGCCTTTTTCAGGAAAACAGCATATCCGGCGATACCATTCGCTTCATTACTGAAAACGGAGAATTATCTCAGGTACAGGTAACAGGAGGTGCCATCGGCAGATATATTTCCGGCCCGCCAGAAGCGCGAGAAACAAACGAAGCCGGACAGATTGATACCGTCGATTACAAAGGCAACTACATTGAATATAACCTTCATGACTCGCTCATCACACTTTACGGAGCAGCCGATGTCAAATCCGGCGCAGTGGCCCTGACCGCTTTTCAAATTCTGTTTAATACCGGCGATCGTCTTATAGAGGCATATTCTGCTCAGACCGCACAGGACTCCGGATTATCCCATGAATCGAAGTTTGATTATCAACCTAACCCGGTGCCGGTCATACTGGCCGACGGCGACCAGGACGTTTTCGGAGACTATCTGGTTTATTCAACTGATACAGAAAAGGGAAGAATCTATCAGTCGAAAACGAGCTACGACGAAGGAGTCTACTACGGTAAAAAGCTTTATCGTGAACAGACAGATATATTCTACATCGATGACGGCAAATATACTACCTGCAGCGCCGATGAACCGCACTTTCATTTTCGTTCGAGCAACCTCAAGCTAATAGAAAATAACAAGCTTATTGCCAGACCAGTCGTGTTTTATCTCGGTCGACTGCCACTTTTCGCTTTGCCCTTTTATGTGCTGCCCTTAAAGAAGGGCAGACACTCAGGCATGCTGCCCTTTGATTTCGGAAGTTTCCAGCAAGGTGACCGCTATGTCAGAAATATCGGTTACTACTGGGCGGCTTCAGAATATTGGGACTGGCAGGGTTCGTTTGATTATATAGAAAGACAGCGCACTTTTACTTTAAACAGCAGAGTCAATTTCCGTAACAGGTATGTCTTTGATGGTTACGTCTCCGGAAGTTACACCAAAGTAACTTCCTTTGATGCCTTTACAGCTACTGAAAACGACAGAACCCGCTGGATCACCAGTGGCGCTTACAGCCATACCTTTTCGCCAAGTTTTTCAATCAGAGGCAATGCCGACTTCCGCTCCGATGCTACTTACTTTGATGACTATTCGCTGAACCGTGCAGAAATTCTTAACAGGTCAGCCAAGTCTCAAATGAGCTTCTCAAAAAAGTTCGGCAGTGGTACCTCAATAAGCGGCTCTGTCTCGCATATAGAAAATTTAGATTTAGGCAGTCGCACCAATAATCTACCCAGACTAACAGTCTCTTTGCCAACTCTCTGGCCGTTTGGCAGCGGCAGCAAAGACGAAAGCGGCAAGATAAAACAAAACTGGTATAACAATTTCACTTTTAGATACAGTCCCTCACTTTTGAACTTTTCCAGCCGGATTGAGATAGCCGATACCCTGATTCAGAACAGGCGCAGCAGAAAAAAGTATTCCACAATCTCACATAATCCTTCAATCGGCTTGCCATCTTTAAAGCCGTTTAAATATCTGGTTTTGACTCCTTCTTTTGGATACAGCGAAACCTGGTTTAAGATAAACAAAACTGACCAATCTGATACTGCAAATGATGGCAAGCCGATCGAACCGACCACCTACCGCACTTATTCTTACAGAGCCGGTATTTCTGCCCGAACTGACTTGTATGGTACGTTTTATCCCAATATCCTTGGCTTGACTGGACTAAGACACACTATCACACCATCTGTAAGCTATGGCTACAAACCTGATATCAACCGCCACCCGGAAGTTCGCAGCTATGTAGGAAGCGGAGCCGGCAGTGTAAAAAGCCAGTCGATTTCCGTTTCGGTCAGGCAGCTATTTCAGGCAAAATATGGCAGAGGGGATGCCCAAAAAAATATCGACTTGATATCTTTCAACTCAGGCTTCAGCTATAACTTTGAAGCGGCCACCAGACCGTACTCCAACCTGAGCACAAGCTTTCAGTCAAGCGCTATACCTAAGATAAACTTTAACGGCAGCATGGTGCATTCGCTATATAAGCCAGGAACTAATGAAGTTGATTTTTGGTCGCCCAGGCTGGAAAGTTTCAGGATTGATGCCAGATTTACCCTCTCCGGCAAAACATTCATATTTGATGAGCGCTCTGAGCAGAATTTTAAGACCGGCGTCACCTCGCCTGGTCAGCTTGAATCAGCTGTAGCCCCTCGGCAGTCAGGGTCGCGTGGCTGGCAATTTAGTGCTGCTTATGGTTATTCACAGTCCGGTCGCGATGCTACTTTCAGAAAATTTAGCTTTTTCAGATTTAATTT
>JADFLZ010000475.1 GCA_022564135.1 Candidatus Zixiibacteriota bacterium | reverse complement strand
CTTGATATCGTCATCCGAAAGATTAAGGCAACGCCTGTCGTAGCGGGGCGGACGTTTTTCGGCGCGGGCTTTATTACGGGAGGCCTCTAAATCTTCCGGCGTACAGAAACATCTGTAGCCATGACCGCTTTCGAGAATTTGCCTGGCGATTTTGCTGTGTATTTCTTTCCGCTTTGACTGATATATAATTTCTTCGTCAGAGACCATGCGCAGTTCCTCCAGCGCACTTAATATGTTATCTACAAGAGAAGCATCAGAGCGCTCGACATCGGTATCTTCAATGCGAACTAAGAACTTGCCGCCATGATGACGCGCAAATAGAAAATTAAAAATAGCAGTACGGGCGGTGCCAACATGAAGATATCCTGACGGCGACGGTGCAATGCGTACTCTTACTTTTGAATCGGACATAATTAAATCTGCTTAGTGAATTACTCGTTACTCAAATAATCGGGTGGTTTGAATCTTTCATTATCGTTGTCGTTTTTTTTGTCTTTCTCTGCTTCTTTTGAAGCAGGCGGCGGCTCCGGAATAGCTGCAGATGGAGCAGGTGGCGAAAAAGGTGCTGGTGCAGAATCTGTGCGAGAGTCTGTCTCTGCTTTAGCCGGTTCGGCAGTTCCCGAAACCGGAGGTGGAGGAGGCGGCGGGACTACATATTTTGGTTTCACCGGCTCAGCAACCACTGATTGCTGACCTGGCGCGGCTGCTTGAATATTCCCCAGCGGTTGTAATACAAATTCCAAGCCGCCTGTCATTCTGACTATCAGATTATAAAAACCCGCAATAATCGCTCCGAATAAAGTTCCGAAGACAGCATTCCCCAAAGAGAACATAATACCCATTGCAAAAATATAAAACACTATAGGGAATCCTGACTGCGCATCGAAGCCATCTTCGGAAAAAAACATCAGCTCGGCCGCTATTGACATGAAAGCTCCGCTGAAAATTCCGGCAAAAATCCCCAGAACAAATCCTACTATCAAATTCACGAAAAACATGACCTTGATATAAGACCAGCTGCTTATTGACTTTAGCTCATACCGCATAGATACGCTCCTGTCTTTGGACAGATACTGATAGATTTAGTCTAAGAAGTAACTTCAACATGGTCAACATATATAACAGCAAATTGATCTAAACCTTAAGTATGAAGCGGGCGTCGACAGCTTTACAATTGTTTATGTTCGGGCTGGCAATAAAAGGGTTTATATCTATTTCTTTGAAGCAGTCAAAATCTCTTACAAGCTGTGACAGACGAAGCAAAACTTCTTCAATAGTCGCTATCTGCACCGGCTTGGCGCCTCTGAAACCTGTCAAAAGAGGATAAGAACGCAATGACGTAACCATCTCTTTGGCATCCTGAGTAGACAGCGGATTTATCCGAAAAGAAACATCTTTCATAATCTCAACATAGATACCGCCCAGCCCGAACATTAATAATGGTCCGAACTGCGGATCGGTGGTCATGCCGATTACTGTCTCCACGCCATGCTTGACCATTTTTTGAATCGCTACCGAGAATTGTTCTCCCCTTTTGAGCTTATCTATTTTGGAGCGAAGTTTCTCAAACGATTGTTTTATTTCGTCGGCGTTGCGCAAATCAACCAGTACTCCGCCCACTTCGGTTTTGTGCAGCAGCAGCGGCGTGTTGATTTTCATGACCACCGGGTAACCGATCTTTTTTGCGGCCGTTACTGCTTCCTCCTGTGACCAGGCATATTTGTAGCCTGCCGCCGGAATACCGTAAGCTCTTAGTATCTCTATGGCCTCTTCGCTTACTATTGCTTTCTGCTTTTGCTCTTTAGCCCGGGCAATTATCTGCACTACTTTTTCGCTGTCTACTTTGAACTTCCTGAATTTTCCCTTAGGTCTTTTAAGCCAGCGGCTGTAATTATTGATAGAAGCCAGAGCTAAGGCAATCGACTCAGGATATTTATAGACCGGAATGCTTTTGCTTTTTAAGTACTCGGTAGCTTTGGAGCTTTCACCAACTCCCATAAAACAGGCCAGTATGCTTTTGTCTGAGTCTTTAACTGATTCATAAATACTTTCGGCAACCTGCATCTGGTCGATGGTAACAGGCGGCACTACGATAGGTACGATGGTATCATAGCGTTTGTCTTTTTTTATGGCATCAAGTGTAATCTTAAACTCTCTGGGACCTGCCCCGGCGACCATGTCCATCGGGTTTGAAAAAGAGGCTTCGGCCGAAATTGATTGCTTCAGCTTTTTTACTGTCGCCGAGGACATTGGCGGAGTCTGCACACAGGTGT
>JADFLZ010000474.1 GCA_022564135.1 Candidatus Zixiibacteriota bacterium | reverse complement strand
GGTCATAGTATACAGAAATTTCTGAGCCGCTCTCTACTCCGGAATCAAGGCGCACTCCCGGTCCCGAGGGCATACGATAATCCTGTATTGTCCCGGTCGAAGGTACAAAGCCCTGCTGCGGGTCCTCTGCCGAAATACGGCATTCGAGAGCATGGCCAGAAAATACAATGTCGTCTTGAGAAAAACTAAGTTTTTTATTTTCTGCGATTGCAATCTGCTCTTTGACCAGATCAATGGCTGTGACCAGCTCTGTCACCGGATGTTCGACCTGCAGGCGGGTGTTGACTTCTAAAAAATAAAAAGACATATCCTGGTCAACCATGAACTCAACTGTACCGGCACCGATATAATTACTGGCTCTGGCAATCTTAAGCGCCGCCTCACCCATCTTTTGTCTGAGCTTTGGCGTCATAACAGGCGAGGGCGATTCTTCGATAAGTTTCTGATGCCGTCTTTGTATCGAGCATTCCCGCTCTCCTAAGTGTACGGCGTTGCCGTGAGCATCGCAGAGAATCTGAAACTCAATATGACGCGGATTTTCTAAGAATTTCTCTAAGAAAACCCGGCCATCGCCGAAGGCAGATTTCGCCTCTGACGATGCCCGTATCAATGACTCATTAAAATCTTCAGCTGAATTTACTACCCGCATCCCTTTGCCGCCGCCGCCGGCAATAGCTTTTATCAAGACCGGAAAACCGATAGATTTTGCTTTAGCCAGTGCGTCATCTGAATCAGCGACATCGATTTCTTCACCGGGTATAACCGGCAGGCCGGCTTCGATTGCTTTTTGGCGCGCCTGGATTTTATCACCCAGTAATTCTATCGTTTCTGCTTTGGGGCCGATAAAAATAATGTTTTCGTTATGGCAACGTCTGGCGAACCCGGCGTTCTCTGCTAAAAATCCATAGCCCGGGTGAATAGCATCAGCCTGGCACTTTTTGGCAGTGTCGATAAGTTTGTTTTGATCTAAGTAACTTTCTGGCGATGGCGCCTCGCCTATAAAATAAGCTTCGTCTGCCATAGCCACATGACAGGCGCTGCGATCGGCGCTCGAGAAAACAGCCACGGATGTTATGCTCAGTTCTCTGGCGGCACGGATGATGCGCACCGCGATTTCACCGCGATTGGCAATCAAGATCTTTTTGATTGATGATGTCATATTATTCTTCTATGAAATAATCTGTATCAATCTTCTTTAATTCATATTTAGCGCTCACAGAGACACCAACATTATGTTCAATCATCAGTTTTGCTAACTTTGCTCCATCTATGAGTACAACCTTTTTTGAGATTTCTTCAACATAAGCCTTTGCCTCGCTTGAGAATTGCGATGTGGAAATAAATATTCCGCGATTAGCCTTTTGCCCTTCTAGGCTACCTACAAACGCCTGAATATCTGGCCTCCCAACAGTATTTTCCCATCTCTTTGCCTGGATATATATGACATCTAAACCTAGTTTATCTTCTTTAATAATGCCATCTATTCCACCATCGCCAGTACGTCCAAGCCGCTCTCCGGCATCCTTTCGTGACCCTCCGTAGCCCATACTTAGAAGTAAATCCACAACTAGCTGTTCAAAAAATCTCGGAGACGCGGATTTAATTCTCTCCAGAAGATCGCTTTCTAAGCTGCTTATTAGTTCCGAATAACTTTCTTCAAGCTGTTCTTCTGGAGTAATCACTCCTTGTAGTTGTTCCTTTCCGTCTACTCCTGAACTGACTGAGCGCTCTTGAAATTGCACAAACTCAGAAAATCTTCTCAGAAATTTAGAATTAATCTCTCCTGGGTTTTCATTTAGAACTGTTTTCCCGCGTTCAGTTATTTGAACTTTGCCTCTTTCCGGCGAGATCAATAATCCCGCTTTCTTCATGTATGTTCTTGCCCAACCCACTCTATTATCAAATTTGTACTGGGAACCACTGGGAAGTAATTCATTTCTTTCTACAGGCGATAATTCAAATTCTACCGCAAGCTGCTCTATAAGAGCAGACATAGAACACACTTGATCTTTGCTAAGATGCCCCAGAAAAGGCAACATAATCTGCTCGTAAGTAGGTACTGCCATAATTACAACGGGATATTGCCATGTTTTTTGGGCGGGTTGGAATCTTTTTTATTTTCGAGCATTTCAAAAGCACGAATCAAACGAGCACGGGTAGTTTTTGGTTCGATAATATCATCAATGTAGCCGCGCTCAGCAGCTTTAAACGGATTAGCAAATTGCTCGCGGTACTCTTCGGTTTTCTTTTTAAGCTCTGCTTCGGGGTCTTTGGC
>JADFLZ010000473.1 GCA_022564135.1 Candidatus Zixiibacteriota bacterium | reverse complement strand
TCTGGCTGGGAGACAGGGATTCGAACCCCGATTACACGGTTCAGAGCCGCGCGTTCTACCGTTGAACTATCTCCCAGTATCTAATGTCTAAATAATCGGCGTGCGACAAGCAAACTTTAAGCTTTTAAGGCATCACACCGGCTCTTTAGAAGGGCTAATATAGCTGTCCCAGGCTATTCGTCAAGGTGGCCTTGCCACTTTAAAGTGACGTTGTCACTTAATACCCGCTCATTCAGAGCAGAAAAACTCAATTATTTTCCCCAGTAGTGAAAAACCAAAGCCCGGCCGGTAATAGCAACAGTCGCCTGATTCAAGCAAATTCTGTTGCGCAAAGTTTTAGATTCCCAGGGCTGGACTGTCAAATTTTTGACATCATACTCCGTTCCGGTACAAGTCAGCTTGATCGGCTTACAGACCGCCTTGACCGAAAACAGATCGCCAATGCAGCCGTTAAATTTGAGTTTTTGATTAGTTATAAGTTTTATTTCGAACTTATGATTTACTATGCGGACTTTAACTTTGCGAATTTCTGGATTGGCTAAGAGCGATATCAGGCCCATAAAATGATCCGGCTGGCCTACCTGCGGCATGACGATATCAATACTGCTGAATTTTTGCTTTAGACAATACTCGAAGGCCAGTTCGCTGTCGGTTTTGTTTTTTTGGACTGGATGCGAAATAACTTTTGTGCGTTTACTTAAGTTAGCCAGATGTTTTTTGTTTAATGAATCAAAATCGCCTATGACTAAGTCCGGCACTGTTTTCGAAAGTTCAAAAAACCTATGACCGCCGTTGGCTGCTATTTTATATTTCCCGCGACAGAGCTTTTTGTAGAAACCCAGTTTTGTTTTCGGATAACGGCCATGGACAAAAATAATTGCGGATTTCATTATATGAAGGCTACCGTTTCAGACTTTGCACTTTTTGGGTAAGCGCCTGACGGTCGCTTGCCCCAAAAAAAGATGAACCGATTACCAAGATATCAACACCGGCATCGACCACGCGCTGTGCATTATTTTCGTCAATGCCGCCATCGATTTCTATCAAGGTCGAGAGATTATTTTTATCAATATACTCCCGGGCTGTTTCTATTTTTGGCAGAACAGATTCGATAAAACTCTGCCCGCCGAAACCGGGATTGACCGACATGACCAGCAGTAAATCAAAATGTTCAAGATATGGCAGCACTTTTTCTATGTCGGTCGCAGGATTGAGCGACAGCCCGGATTTTATGCCCATCTCTTTTAAAACTTTGGCAGGAGCGACCGGCTCGGGGTGAACTTCAATGTGAAAGGTTATAAGGTCGGCGCCGGCTCTGGCAAACGGTTCAAAATATTTTTCCGGCTCACTCAGCATCAGGTGAACATCGAGAAACTTATCTGTCAGCTTATTGATTGTATTAACGAGGCTCGGCCCGAATGAAATATTCGGTACAAAATGCCCGTCCATTATATCAAGATGCAGCCAGTCGACATTTAGACTGTCACAGTCTTTGATGTCGTCTGCTAATTTCGAAAAGTCTGCCGCCAGTATTGACGGCGCTATTCTTGCCATTTATATTTCTTTCTACGTTTTTTTTGAGACTGGTTTTTCTTTTGAAGCTCTGGCATTGGTGGCAGCAATATGTGCATTTCTCTTTAAGCCATCAAGCTTTGGCCTGGTCAGCGGAGTTCCGGCAGTCAGCGCCAAAAAATCTTCTCTGGTTTGAATTCTTTCGATTGTCGCCGGATCAAGATACTCCCCCACGCCGCCATTTATGAATTCCTGATGGGTCGTAAAAGTCGCGGCTTTGTTTTTGGGGCAGACATCCTGACAAATGTCACAGCCAAAGAGACGCTGTTTCATTTTTGTTGAAAGGTCAGCTGAGATGTCGCCCTTTTTTTCAATAGTCAGGTACGAAATACATCTGGTCGAATCAATAACGCCGTCTTCGAGAATCGCGCCAGTCGGACAGGCGACAATACACATTGTACAGCGGCCGCACTGGCCGTGGTCAATCCCATAGGGGCTGTCCGGTTCAAGTTCTAAAGTTGTCAAAATCTCTGAGATAAAAAACCAGGAACCGTAATCTTTATTTATCAGCAGAGAATTCTTGCCAATGTAACCTAGTCCGGCTCTGGCGGCGTAAGAGCGCTCAAGCATGGGACCGTAGTCTACATACCAGCGGAAACAAGTTTCTTTGGTGTCATCTGAAATTCTCTTGATCTCTGAAATCAGCTTTTTGGTTTTTTTGGCAATAACTTTGTGATAATCTTTACCGCGCGCATATTTAGAAACAA
>JADFLZ010000472.1 GCA_022564135.1 Candidatus Zixiibacteriota bacterium | reverse complement strand
ATATTCCCTTTTAGAAGACAATTTACTATCTCTTACTTTTTTAACAAAAGGGATCAGGTACTTACTAAAGTAATCGCTAACTTTTCGTCTGTTCAAAATTTGCTCTGAATTTAAAGCCCGAAAAGTGGGAGGTTAAATTTCAGGCATACAATTTTTTGGAGGTAAAATGTCCTCACAACTCTCATTCCGAAAAGTTACTTTTCTGACTTTAGTCGCCATGATTCTTCTGGCGGCTACTGCCATGAATTCTCCAAATGATATTCAAACTTGCGAAGTGGCTATTTCTATCGCCGACATCACCGCTTTCCCAAACACCGCGGATAATCCGATTGCGATATCCATCGACAATCCGCTGGATACGTTATTAGGTTTCCAATTATGGATTCAGCTTGACCGCTCACCTGATATAGTAATTTTCAAAACCGACAGCCTGACCGAGTATGATACTACTTATTGGAAATGTAACGCTTATAGCGGCCCCATCTGCACTGATTCGGTGATTGTCCCATCGGACAGCGCCTGGGATTTTATTTATATCGATACTTTTGAAGTCGTTAGAGCCGATTTCGATACAGCGGGAACTTTGATTGCCGGCTGGGAATACGTCAATGTCAACTCACTGGCCGGGAACGGAACAGAACTGATAATTACGGGAATAGCGGATTTGCCGGGAGGTTCGGTTACCCCGGGAATTGCACCGCAGTCAGGTGGTACACTAGTAAATATTCTCGCCGACGCTCTTGATGTTTCTGATACTGTTGTAAATCGAACCGCAAATCTGATAGTTAATACAACTTTCGTCGATAATCTCAACATCGTGATCTCAGATCTTAATTGGACGATCTGGCAGCCAGTTCTTTTATGGGACACTACTTTTTGGGTCTGTACTGACTGGCTCATAGATACCACTCAGGATCCCCCTGACACCATAGACTGTGTGTCCTGGGAGCAGACATCTGGCCCACCCTGGGATTCTATTTTGATAGTAGCTGATACTCTATATTATGTCCTGGACACAACTAAACTCTGCATCAATCACGGGTCGCTGGAAGTATTGCAAAGTTATGTTTGCGGTGATGCCAACGGCGATGGTACGCCGGGCAATATTCTCGATTTAACCTTCCTGGTTGACCGTATATTCAGAGGCGGCCCGCCGTCAGATCCACTGGAAGCATCTGACTTAAACTGTGACGGTGACGGTGGCAATATTCTTGATCTGACCACGGCGGTTGACTTTATTTTCAGAGGCGGTGACCCGGTCTGCTCCGCAGCCGAATGTTCGAAGTAGGAGCTTATCCTCTTTAGGATAGCTCCCGTATTATCACACTTTAAGAAAAGAGGCAGATGAGAACACGCCTTCGGCGGCCGCCCACAGTATTCAGGGTGGCCCACCTTTTAGGTGGGTTCCCGTCTAGTCTCGTCATCCCGGACCCAACTTCGTCATCCCGGACTTGATCCGGGATCCAGCCGGAAATACGATTGCCGAAGTAACAAAAAAATGCACCACCTCAGCAGAATCTTGGATCCCACAGCAAGCTGCGGGCGACCCAGCTCGACTGCACTTGGGATAAACACGGGAATGACAGCTTCAAGGGCTGACCCTTCGACCCCCATCCGACAAGTCGGATTTGGGACTAAAGCAAGCTCAGGGGGACTAGCAACAACTCGAACCCACTATGAATAGTGTGGCACCGGAACAATTATTATGAAGTCACAAATTGCAACCTTAAAGAAATGTCCCTCTGCTTTTCTAAGCCGTGACTTTTTTCTTCGGGGTTTTGAGGCTGACTATAGCGCGCTCTATCATCTCAGTTGAGCAGGCGTACGAAAAGCGGATTGATTTCTGGTCGTCATAAAAGACATCACCCGGCACCGAGCCCATCGAATAATTATCGATTAAGTAATTGACTAAGTCCCAGGCCGAGCCGCTCCAGTTATCAGTAATTTGGGCATAGAGATAAAAAGCGCCTTTGGGCGGCGTTTCGCATTTGAGCATCTCAGTTGAATTGACACCCTCGAATAACAGGTCGCGGCGTTGGCGGTAAGTATCACGCATTTCATAGACATTGTCCTGCGGACCTTCGAGTGCGGCCACTCCGGCGTACTGCGAAGGAGTCGAGACGCCGTTTATTGTATACAAAATCATTTTTTTCATATTGTCCGCAAATTCCTGAGAGCTGCAGGTAGTGTAGCCGAGCCGCCAGCCGGTCATGGCGTAGCTTTTTGAAAAAGTAAAGCAGCTGATGATTTTATCACGCACTTTGGCCGGTCGGTCTTTGGCTACTG
>JADFLZ010000064.1 GCA_022564135.1 Candidatus Zixiibacteriota bacterium | reverse complement strand
AGTCGAGGATATCAAGCAGCTTTGCGCCGGTTACGAAGTTTTTAACATGTTTGAAGTAGGTGATGTCCTGGTTCAGGGAAGTCCCCGGAAAACTCTCAAAGTGATAAATAGACTTCTGGGCAGCGGAGTCAGTATCGATATGCTGACCATACTTTTGATTCAGCATTTTATCTCATTGTATCTGGTAAAAAACGGCAAAAATCCGGTCGGCAGGCGGGCTTTTCTGATCCCTAAATTCCGTACTCAGGCCGGACAATTCGGTAACGCCCAGTTAGAGAGCATTATAATAGCTCTGGCCGATGGAAACGCTCAGCTTCGTCAAAATAGACTGCCCAACCAGCTGATTCTGGAAACTCTGGCCCTGAGCCTGTCCGTAAAAAGCTAATCTAAATGCTCTGGCTTGCCCGGGAAGAAAACCAGCCCAAAACTGTAGATAAAAGTAGTAAGTGGCCAAATGAACGGAAGCTGCTGCAAGCTGCTCAAAATGGCAGCCAGGAAGCTTTTGGCATACTGGTGCGTAACCATCAGAAAAGATTGTTTCGGTTCGTGTATGCTATTTTACGGAATTTCGACTCTGCTGAGGATATTGTTCAGGAAAGTTTTGTTAAGGCCTGGCAGGCTATTAAGAGATTTCGTCCGGGTCATGATTTTTATCCCTGGCTGGCGACCATTGCCAGGAATTTGGCCTATAACTGGATTAGAAGAGAAGAAAGAAAAGAATCACTTGATAAATTACGAGAATCCGGTTTTGATCCGGAGTCGACTGATCTGGGACCGTTTGAAAAACTGCTGTCGGACGAAAGCTCGAAGAGACTATACAAGGCGGTGATGGCGCTGCCTTTTGAGTATAGAACAGTATTTGTGCTCAGGCAGTTTGAAGAAATGAGTTATGACCAGATTGCCAGTTATTTGAAAATTCCCCCCGGTACGGTCGACTCCCGGCTGCATCGGGCCAGAAAACTTTTGATGGAGTCACTGAAGGATTTATTAGATTAAGTGACAGGTGTATAGTAAGTAGTGGAACATTCGTATTACAAAGACAAGCTCTCGGCATATTTTGACAACTCTCTGGAAGTTCAGGAGATGGAGCTATTGCGCCGGCATCTGGAAAGCTGCGCCGAGTGCAGAGAGTTACTTGAAAAGCTGTCGTCTTTAAGTAAAAAGATAAAAGAGCTGAGCGGGCTGGATGAAAATGAATATTTCGACAGCTTAGCTGCCAAGATTGACGGAAAAATCGCAGACTCAGGTAAGAAAGTAGTCGAGCTTCCCCGTAAAGAATCCCGCCGGTTTGGGTTTGACTGGAAAGTAGGCGCAGTTGCAGCTTCGTTTATGTTGATTGCCACGGTAACCTACTACCAGTGGCAGGACCATGAGAGTATTCTTGATGAAATCATAGAGCAGTCCGCCAAATCGGCGCAGCCGGTTGAAGTGTTAAAAGATTCTGTGGTGGAGCCTGAAGCTCAGTCAGAGCAAGCAGCCGCAGTAGCAGAAAAAGCCGATGACAAAGCTGTCGCTGCCCGACTAAATGAAATTGAAAAAGATATGCCGGAAGCTGTGGCTGAGAGCAAAGCTAAAGCCGCTCCGAAAAAGATTGTCGATGCCAAAGAACTTCAGGGGATATTAAAATTTGAAAGTTCAAGTCAGTCGATAATCAAGTCCGCTCCCGTTTCAAATCAGGAGCAAGAAAAGGAAGGTGAGTCTCTGGGAGAAATAGCTGAAGTAATTTTCGCGGATACGATAGATGAAGAGTCTGACGGTGCCGAGGGATTTCGATTAATAAATCTTCCAGTCTCTAGGCTTGCTGCTCAGACAGAAAGAGAAGAATTTCTTGCCCCGTCCATTCAGTACTGGCGGGATAAGAGGGACTCGATTTTGCAGGTAGAAGCGGAGGCTTACAAGGCTATTTCGGGAAATATGCTCAAATCTGTGGTAGTAGCTGATTCATTTGAGTCTGGCTTTAGCTTCAATGATTCTGCATTAACATTAGCCTGGTACAATATTGGTCTTTTGACTGTTGATTCGGCTGAGAAAAAAGAGGCCATAGAGTTCATAGAGAGGCAGTCTATGAGAAACAGGGCTGATTCTGCTCTGATAAGAGAATATCTCGAAAAACTCAAAAATTAAAATTATGGCAACCCGGGCTTCATTTTAGCGTATAGAATCCTGTAACTTGAGTAGTAGTAAACAGGAGGGAAGGTAATGCCTAAAAGATTATATCGTTCTAATTCATGCCGTATGCTGGGAGGCATCTGCGGAGGCATGGGTGAATATTTTGAGGTGGACCCGACAGTAGTCAGAGTTATTGCCGTAATTCTCGGGCTGGCTTCGGCCGGCTGGGCGGTCATAGCTTATATTATTGGCTGGATTATAATCCCGGAAGAACTTCCGGGAACAGTCAAAGCTAAAAAATCGTCTGAACCCGATAATAAACCTAAGGCCCATTACGCTTCGGCCACCTGGACCAGATATTTTCCCGGTCTGGCGCTGATATTTTTTGGGTCGATTATACTTGTACGTGAAAACTTGTTCTGGTTTGCCTGGGATGAAATATGGCCGGTAATGTTAATTGGCATAGGTCTGGCTTTGATATTCTGGAGATCCAATTCTGTTCGCTCAGCTGACTCAGCCGAGTCAAAGGTTGAAACGAGCAGTAATAACGCCCACAATGAAAGAAATGAAAGCAATGAAAGTACCGTATCATGACTCCGGCAAGATTTAGATGGGGCATAATTCTTATTCTGTTTGGTCTCTTGCTTTTGCTGCAGAATCTGAACTTCATTTCTGATTATTACTGGGATGATTTTGTAATATTCTTCTCGATTACGCTGATAGCGATTGGTATAGAAAAGATATTTACCCGTACCAGGCTTCAGTTTCTGGCGTATGCCAGTTCATTTCTGATTCTTTTCAGCGGGCTGGCCATCGCCATTGTCGGCGGTTATAACGACCCCAGAGGAGACTTTTCATCAGAATCTTATTTCGAAAAAAAGCATGATGATGCGGTCAGAAGAATCCTGGCCAATCTGGAAATCGACGGAACTGATCTGACAATTCGTGATTCCGGCAGTGAAATAGTCTATGCTTCTTTTGACCGTTTTACCCGTAAGCCGGAAATTGACTATGAGGTAGTGGACGATATTGCCGAAGTGAGTTTCATCAGTAGAGGTGGCTTATTGGGCGGCATTATCAAACTGGAATTTGATGAATCACAAGGCTGGGATCTCAGTTTTTCTGAAGATATTCCGCTGGAATTGCATTGTCGCGGGAAAGATTCAGATGTTCATTTAAATCTGGCAACTACGCCATTGTACAGCTTGTTTCTGGATTTGGATGAATCAAATATATATCTGAAACTTGGTGATTTGGTGCCAAATCTTTCTGTCAAAATCAACGGAATTGATACAAAGCTCAAACTTCGGGTTCCTGAACATGTCGGTATAAAGATAAACGCCGAAGGCTATGAAGCATATTTCGAAAAAGTCGGTATGACCCGCAAGAACGGCTGGTATATTTCGGAGGGATTCGACACAGTTGATTCCAAAGTTGAAATAGACCTCGATGCTGATCTTCGTTCATTTTCCATAGATTATTTCTAACTGACAGATAGCAGGCTGTGGCCGGTAAATGCTGCTTGTTCTACCAAGCAGCATTTTTCTTTGCCTTTATCCAAAAGTTATGCTAACATTTTCGGGTGAATAATCTGAGCCACAATAGCCCTGTTAAAAGAGGAAAGGTCATTGCTATAGACGGACCGGCCGGGTCAGGTAAATCTACTACTGCCAAAATAGTGGCCGAGCGGCTGGGATATACTTATCTGGATACCGGGGCAATGTACCGGGCTCTGACTTACTACGCCCTCGAGAATAAGATAAATCCAGCCGATGAAAAAGAGCTGGCCGAAATAGCTGAGCAGCTACCGCTGGAGTTTCGCCGCATAGACGGCGGGAATCTGGTCTTTTTAAATGGCCAGGATATCAGCAAAGAGATACGAACACCTGAGGTGACTAAAAATGTTTCTGAAATTTCGGCGCATCTACTGGTTCGCCGGGCCATGGTTGCCAAACAAAAGGAGTTCGGAAAAAACGGCTCGATTGTAGCCGAAGGCCGCGACACGACTACCGTAGTATTTCCGGATGCAGATTTAAAAATTTATATGGATGCTTCGGTAAAAGAGCGCGCCAAAAGAAGGCTGCTGGATCTGTCAAATATGGGCATAGAGTCGGACTTAAGTGAGCAGGAACAGGATATTAACAGACGGGATGAATTTGATTCGGGGCGGGAGCATTCCCCTTTGACCATAGCAGAAGATGCGGTGGTAATTGATACCACCAATCTCACCATTGAAAAGCAGGTCGACCGGATCGTCGAACTCTTTCAGGCTGCCGGGTAAAAATGAACCGGACCTATTGGATTAGCTGTCGGTTTTTTCAATCGATGTTCTATTTTTTCAGGGGCAAAGTAAGCGGGCGCCGGTTTCCGCCCCAATCTGGTCCTTTCATTTTAGCTTCTAACCATATTTCGTATTTCGATCCGCCGCTGGTGGCTGCTTTTACCGGTCGTGAGATGTTCTTTTTTGCAAAAAAAGAGCTTTTCAAAAACAGGCTTTTTGGCGCCCTGTTACGAAAAGTAAATGCCCGGCCGGTGCGAAGAGGAGTATTTGACAGAGGAGGTCTTAAGACCGCTGTCGGGCTTCTTGAAAACGGACAGGGGCTGGTCATATTTCCCGAAGGTACCCGCTCACTGACTGATGACTTTCTTTCAGCCAAACCCGGCATCGGCATGATTGCCTGCCAGGCCAAAGTTGCTATCGTTCCGGTATATATCCACGGCTCAAATTCGTTATGGAAGTGCTTTTTTGGCTCGGCCAAACTTCGGATCAGTTATGGCGAGCCCCTCTCAAGAGATTACATAGTCTCTCTTGAAGCCGGCAAAAAGAGCTACATAGCTATTTCTGAAGAGATTATGAGACGAATTAAAGCCTTAAAAGAGAAAACATTGTCGGCAATTTAGAGTCCGAAAAATGGTAAAAAAAGCCAGATAATGCTAAAAAATACTTGGTAAAGTACGAAAATGTATTAGTATGAGAGCCGCTACCGGGTTAGCCCGGCAGCAGCTTTACTGTGATACCTGTTAGAACCCCGGTTTCGGGGAAATTCCAAACTAATCAGGGCAGTAGTTAAGGAGGTTTTCTTAAGTAAATGGCAGTAGCCGTAAAGAAGACAAAGTCTATAACAACTAAACCGTCGAAACGAAAAGCCACCACGGCTAAGAAGACGACGAAGACCAAGACCAAAAAGGTCACCAAAAAATCCACAACAGCTGAATCGATTTCTACAGCAGCCAAGAAGACGACTAAGGTAGTAGAAAAAGTTGTCACCTCGCGTCAGCGCCGAGTACTCGAAAGAGCAGAAGTAAAAACTACAACTGTGGTTTCGGTGGCCTCAGCGATTGCCGAAGAGCCGGCTGAAATTCTGGCTGTAAAAGTTACCGATGTCGCCGGTGTCGTCTATGACGAAGCGGAATATCAGCAGATGATTGAAATGTACGAAAGTACTCTGAAGTCAATCAAAGAAGGTGAAATCGTAACGGGTACAATTTTAGATGTTACCCGCGACGATGTCATTGTTGATGTCGGATTTAAGTCGGAGGGAATTATTCCGATCGACGAGTTCCCTAAACCGGTGAACATAACTGTCGGAGATGAAATCGATGTCTACTTAGAGCAGATTGAAGATTCCAACGGGCAGTTAATTTTATCGAAGCAAAAAGCCGATTTCATGCGTGTTTGGGACAAAATTCGCGACATATTTGACTCCGGTCAGACTGTCGAAGGACGCGTAGTCCGCCGTATTAAAGGAGGACTGGTAGTCGATGTGCTTGGTGTCGATGCCTTTTTGCCCGGTTCGCAGGTAGCACTCAGGCAGGTACCGGATTTTGACGCCCTTATTAACAAGGGGCTCGATGTGAAAATTATCAAGATTAACAAGAACCGCCGAAATATCGTTGTCTCCAGACGCGTTGTCTTAGAAGAAGAGCGTGAAGAGATGCGCGGCAAACTTCTTGATGAAATTGATGTCGAACAGGTTCGCCCCGGTCTGGTCAAAAACATCACTGATTTTGGTGTGTTTGTTGATCTGGGCGGTGTTGACGGACTTCTTCACATTACAGATATGTCCTGGGGACGCATCCGCCATCCATCCGAAATGGTAACGCTGAGTGAAACTATTGATGTCAAGATTCTTGATATTGACGAGAAAACAGGCCGTATTTCTCTGGGACTAAAGCAGATGACGCCTTACCCCTGGGAGAATGTCGAAGAGAAATTCCCTGTCGGTGAAAAAGTCAAAGGCAGAGTCGTTTCCATTACCGATTACGGTGCATTCGTTGAACTGGAAAAAGGAATCGAAGGACTTATTCATATTTCCGAGATGTCCTGGACACAGCATATCAAGCATCCTTCGAAAATCATGTCGGCCAATGATCAGGTTGAAGCAGTAGTGCTCTCTGTTGATAAAGAGAATGAAAAGATTTCTCTGGGTATTAAGCAGATGGAGCCGGATCCCTGGCAGACAATTGAAGAGAAATATCCTGTCGGCAAAGATGTCACGGGCAACGTCCGTAATCTGACCGCCTTTGGAGCATTTGTCGAACTTGAAGAAGGCATAGACGGACTGGTGCATATCTCAGATATGTCCTGGACAAGACGAATCCAGCATCCTTCGGAAATAATGAAAAAAGGCGACGATGTTGACATCAGGATTCTCAAAGTTGACCATGACAATCGACGCATCTCACTTGGCTATAAGCAGCTTACCGAAGATCCCTGGCCTGTTATAGCTCAGGAGCATTCTGTGGGTTCTGAGTGTCTGGGTAAGGTTATCAAAGTCCTGGACAGGGGCGTGGTAGTCAGTCTGGATGACGAGGTCGAGGGGTTTATTCCATCGGCGCAGCTCTCTCTTCAGGAGGTCAAAGATCCTTCATTGGTCTTTAATCAGGGAGATGAGATTCCCTTGCAGGTTATTGAGATCGATCCGAAGCAGCGCAAGATTGTGCTGTCTGTGAACGCTTATTTCAAAAAGCGCGAAAAAACAGAGCTCGATGAATTCCTGAGCAAGCATCCTAAATTGTCGACTCAGACTCTCGGAGATGTCATGCCTAAGGAGCTCAAAGCGCAAGCGGAGTCTAACCAACAGGAAGTCTCTGAACCTGCTTCTGATGCTAAGGCCGAGAGTGAAGAAGCTCCGACTGAAGCAGCAGCAGAGGCTGTACCTGAGACAGAAGCTGACGCTAAAGCCGACAGCAAGGCTGATGATTCAGAATCAAAAGAGCAATTATAGAATTATCTTATTCTTATAATAGATAGACAGTATAGCGGCAGGTTGATTATTGACCTGCCGCTTTTTTTATCAAAAATAGCGATCTTTGCTGGACTTTTCTAAGCGAGATCATAATTTGAAAGAGTATGAAAACTACAATATCTGAGAAAAAAGTAGCCTGTCATACTTTTGGCTGCCGCTTGAATCAATACGAAACAGAAAAGATGGCCGCAAGCCTTCGTCCGTTCGGTTTCGTACGGACTTCAGATAATAAAAATGAAACGGCTGATCTATACCTGATCAATACCTGTACGGTAACCCATCGGGCTGACCGGGATTGCCGCAGCTATATCAGAAGAGTAGCCCGTCAAAACCCTGAGGCACGTATAGTAGTTGCCGGCTGCTTTGTCGACTATGACCCTGAAATGGTTAAAGCCATAGATGGCGTTGATGTGGTCATTCTTAATTCGGAAAAAGAGTCACTTTCTGACATTCTTAGAGCGAAACTACCCGAGTTATTTGATACCGAGCCGGACAAAAATTGTTCGACTTTGGTTTCAGATTTTTTTGAGCGCAATCGGGCCTGGCTGAAAATATCCGATGGCTGTAATCAATGGTGTTCGTTTTGTATTATTCCAACTGTCAGGGGAAGATTAAAGCATAAGCCGGTCAGGGAAATTATAGAAGAGATTAACAATCTGGTAGAAAACGGCTATAAAGAAGTAGTTCTGACCGGTGTCAATATTGGCTATTACAAAGATGAAGAGGGGGAATTTGCCGCCAAAAATCTGGCTGCTCTTTGCCGTCATATACTAAAGCAGACAAACTTGCACCGATTGCGTCTGTCATCTATTGAGTCCCAGACACTGGGGCCGGATTTAGTTAAGCTCTACCAAGAATACGGCGGAAGAATCTGCAGGCACTGGCATCTGCCGCTGCAGTCAGGCTCGTCGAGAATCTTAAAACTCATGCAGAGACCTTATAATAGAGAAGCCTACATTCAAAGAGCCGAGCAAATAAAAGCAGTACAGCCCAATACTATTATAGGGGCGGATGTGATTGTCGGTTTTCCGGGCGAAACCGATGAAGACTATTGTCAGACCAAAAAACTGGTAGAATCGGGACTTTTAGATTATTTGCACGTTTTTAGCTACTCAGATAGGGCTGGCACCAAAGCTACTGCTATCAAAGAGAAAGTCGAGAGCAAAGTTATCCGGAATCGTAATACAGAGCTGTCTGAAATTTCAAAACGGCTTAAACATGATTCTCTTAAAAGACAGATAGGCCAGGTTCTGGAACTGATTCCGCAGCATAAATCAAACGGAAACGGCCCACTCTGGGGCATTTCTGACAACTTTCTAAAAGCAAAACTTCCCGCTGAAACAGACAGGAATAAATCGATACTGAATCTTAAAGTGACCTCTTCAACCAGTGAGTATCTTGAGGGAACGATCTTGAGCCAGAATTAATTCTGGGAAACTTCTGAATTTTTTGCCAAAAGCTCACTTTTTTCCTACTCATTCTGGAAAACATTTCTTTTAAGCGCATTCCCAATAGACATCCAGAGTTGCCGTTTGTCCGCTTAACTCTCAAGTAACCAACAGCTTAACTCGCCTTAGAGTAGATTGGCACGCCTGCTGCTATATTTATGCTCGGCGAACTTTCGCCAAGGACTATTTATGTCAGAAAATGGAATGCGAAAACATACGGATTTAATGAAGCCAGCAGGACA
>JADFLZ010000471.1 GCA_022564135.1 Candidatus Zixiibacteriota bacterium | reverse complement strand
AACTCGTCAACATTTTACTGGTACGCTCGGACTGTTGTCTTTTTTGTATTAGTAAATCATCGAGCAACAGACGGGCGTTCTGGGCGGCAAGTTCTACTAATCTGACTTTCTCCCCTTTTTGAGGGATGACAATATTGATTTTGCTCCCCTTTTGCAGATTAAGCCAGTCGTTTATCAGTTTGAGGTTTTCGACTTTGATTGGCAGATAAATTTCTTTGGGCAGATTCGGCTGGTGGCTGTAGTACTGTGTCAAAAACGTATCGACTATCGCTTCCTCGGTTTCATCGGCTTCAGCAGTTAATTGAAAATCCTGCCGACCAATTAATATACCTTCGCGGAGTTGCAAAACTGCAGCTACGGCTAAACGGCCTTCGCGGGCCAGTGCTATGATATCGCGGTCAACACCGCTGCCAACATCGACTTTCTGCTTAACCATGACCGACTCAATTGCTTCAATCTGGTCACGCAATAGACCGGCTTCTTCGTATTCCATCTGTTCTGAGGCTTCTTCCATTTTGGCTTGGAGTTTTTCAATTACTTTTTTGGACTTGCCTGAGAGAATCATCAGCACGGCATGTATGTTTTCTTTATAATCTTCGACTGACTGAAAAGCTTCGCAGGGACCTTTACAGAGTTTTATATGATAGTCGAGGCAGACTTTATACTGGCGTCCTTTGGGAGGCGGAATAACCAGGTTGCAGGTTCGTATTTTGAAAAGGCGACTTAAGAACTCGATCGTTTTGCGCATTCCCTTAGCCGATGTAAACGGCCCAAAATAACGGGCGTTGTCTTTTTCGATTCGGCGCACAACTAAGATGCGCGGGAACGGCTCGTAGGTAGTGATTTTGATGTACGGAAAATGCTTGTCATCTTTTAAATCGACATTGTAGCGCGGTTTGTGCTGACGGATCAGATTTGCTTCGAGAATCAATGCCTCTACTTCGCTGTCGGTTACTAACAATTCAATATCTGTAGTTTTGGCAACTATCCGGGCAGATTTCGGGTCAGCCAGTTTCTTGGCACCAAAATAGCTGCGCACTCTGTTTTTTAAAACTTTGGCTTTACCGATATAAATATATTTACCTGTGGAGTCCTTGAACATATAGACCCCCGGTGAATCAGGCAGAGTTTTCAGTTTCTCTTGAAGCGGCGATTCAGTTTTTGGCATCAGACTTAAAGTAACCAAAAAAAGTTTAACTATTCAACAACTCTGCGGGCGCCAATATATCTTTTTGACCAGTATTTGTTCTTCATGCTGGTAATTATTATACCGTTTGAAGAGGAAGCGTGCATAAATTCATCGTAGTCCATATAGATACCGACATGGGACACTTTTTTGCGGTCGGTTTTGAAAAACACCAGATCGCCGAACTTGAGTTTGTGTCTGGCTATCGGTTTGCCGGTCTTAAACTGGCTGGCCACGGTTCGGGGCAGCCGGGTCCTGTTATATTTCTTGTAAACTTCACTGGTAAAAAGTGAGCAGTCCAGTCCCGGGTCTGTTTTGGAACGGCCTTTGTACGGGCGGCCCAGATATGACTGCAGAATTTGCCCGAATTTTATTTTTTGATTTATCGATTGCCCAGAGGATTTCACCGCCGGCTGGTGCGGCTGGGTGGCACCGTCTGTCCGGTAGCGAGGATACGGCGAACAGCCGACCACAAAAATCATAAATATTAAAATCGCTCTACTTAGTCTCATCAACTCAACCCGGGATATACGACGTTAAATCTTCTTTTGTAATATGCCCGCGTTAAAAAGAGCAAGGCAACAACAAACAGAAAGTAAATCGGGTAAAAATATCCGGCCAGTAGTGTTAAAAGCAGAATCGGGATTTTTGCTGCTGCCAGTATTATCTGAAGATTCGTGGTTAACAGCGCTATCAGAGTCAAAGCTGCCGAAATTATGGCAATTATCATAAGCAGCATAAAATTGGAATAATGTGCAACCAGCGCTGCACCTGCAAATGAAATCAATGCCATAAACAGAGCTGCCCTGAGCGGAAGAAGTACACCGATAGTTTTCTTGCCTGTGGCCCTGTCGCCTGCTTTGTCTGGAATCGTAGTCAGAATATGTATGCCCAATACTGACAGGAAAAAATAGAGCGGATTGTCCCAACCTAACAGCCCGGCACTGTGCTGAGTGATAAGAGGCATGACTGAAATTGGTATCAGAAAGCCAAACGAATAAGCGTTGGCAAACAGTCCGGAGATCGGCCTGTCTTTTAATCTAAAAGGCGGCGCCGAATAAATGAATGAAAACAAAAGCAGCTGCAGAAAGATAATAAACAGTGCC
>JADFLZ010000470.1 GCA_022564135.1 Candidatus Zixiibacteriota bacterium | reverse complement strand
GGAACTTGAGAGTGTAACGAAAGTAACGATGAAGTGTGCTTTTAACCCGCTTGAAAAATTTGACGGCCACTACCGGGTAACTGGCACTAAGTCATCCATTCTGTTATACCAGGAGCTGCCTGAATTTGATTTTGTGCGCCAAGTTGAATTAAACAGGGTTTCAAAGTAGAAGATGGATTCCCGCTTTAGTCCCGAGCGAAGACTCGGGGCCTTTGCTGGAAAGACAGAGTCGAGAAGGCTTCCCCATAATCGTCATGCTGAGCGGACGCCGTCCTGAGCCTGTCGAAGGAGTCGAAGCATGTTAATTGAATAAATGCGAACCCACCATAAATGGTGGGCCACCCGGCGACAGCACTCGTTTGAAAAGCGGCTCAGCCTGCATGCAAAATTGGTTTTGAGCTACAAATGTATATGGACCCGTGAAATCTGTCCTCTTCCAATTGAAATTCTACAGTTTTACCGGCTAGCATATTCATATACATATTGTAGCAGGCCCGCCTCAAATTCGCCCGTGGAATTACAGGAAACACGCCCCGCACTTCTATTATTAAACGTATCGAGCTTTTCAATGCTGAAGATCGCGTTCACTTGGATATCGCAAGTACCGTCGGATACCTCACGTACGAAGACATTGAACACTCCCGAGGCCGGATCTAGGAACTTGGCACCGAAGCCGGCCTTGCCACAGTCTATCCAGCCTTTTTGAAATGTTTGTACTTCAGCTGCAATTATACCGGATGCCTTCTCGAGTGTTTTAATAGATATATTATTCTTGGCGAAGTACGATATTACTGCTTCCCAAGTCTTATCGAATTCTGATTTCACCGTTGTAGAATTATCGAATAGATATCTCTTTGGTGCAGACGCTCAGCTTAAGGTCAGCTGTAAGATAACGCACAAGGCCATAATGCTACTTTGTCGCATAATCGCTTCCTCTTTTATTGATTAATATTTAACTATACAAGTCGGTCTATTCTGTGTCAAGTTATAATTTTATGGCAGACAGGGTCACCCAAACAAATAAATTTGGATTTTCGTGGGCGGCCCGCCACGGCGGGTCTCGTCTGCCCCGTTTCAACAGTCTTAGGTTAAAATCGCATATTATCAATCAGCCGGACATTATGAAGCCGGACAGCCAGGCTGCAAATAGTCGATTTGGAAGCTTTCGAAACCGGTTTGAGGCTGTCAAATTCTGTAAATGCTATATAGTCAATTTTGGCTTTTGGTGAAGTCGCCTTTATAACTGCTCTCATCTCGCTTTTTAAAGCTCTGACATCTTTGATGCCCGATTTTACCATCTCTCTGGCAGTACCCAGCGCATAATAGAGACAGCAGGCCTGGTGGCGCTGTTCGGCTGTGAAATATCTGTTACGGGAGGACATGGCCAGGCCGTCTTTTTCACGCACAGTCGGCGCTATAACAAATTTTATGGGGTAGCCTAAATCTTTGGTCATCTGTTTTAATACTATCGCCTGTTGAAAATCTTTGGCTCCGAAAACAGCCACATCCGGTCGGGTGATATTAAACAGTTTGGCGACAACAGTAGTCACTCCCCGAAAATGCTGCGGCCGGCTTTTGCCTTCGAGTGTTTTAGAAAGTTTTTCGACTGTAACATAAGTTTGAAAGTTATCGGGGTAGATATCTATCGCTTTGGGGATAAAGACAATATCGCCGCCGGCTTTTTTAATTCTGGCCATATCTTTTTTTTCATCGCGGGGGTATTTTTTGTAGTCTTCTTTGGGGCCAAACTGTTTGGGATTGACGAATATAGAAACGATGACAACGTCAGCAGACTTTTTGGCGCGCTTGATAAGAGCAGCATGCCCCTCGTGGAGATAGCCCATAGTCGGCACCAGGGCGATTGTCTTGCCTCTGGCAGCTAACTGCCTTGAGACCTTCGGCATTTTAGTTATCGAGCGGATGGTTTGCATTGTATATATTGAACTTAAGAATCTCTTATTTCAATCAATTCTGAAAAAATATTTCTGTCTGATGGCAACCACAACTCAATGATAGACAGAAACTTAAGTTGTACTTGTTCCTTTCACTCAATTTTCTACAAAAATCTTAATAAAAGTGTGGACTTTCTTGTTAAAAAGCCGTTATTAATAGTGATGCCCTATGGGCAGTTACTCCTCGCCTTATGGCGTAGGACAAGGCTTGTGACCCCGTGAGCCATCGAATCACGGGGTATTTTTTATTTTTCTACCACCTCTAATATATCTTTCTCTAATTTCCCTTTGCTTAGTGCAATAAGAAGTCTCAAATCGAAACTGACCATCGTCCCTCTTAACAA
>JADFLZ010000469.1 GCA_022564135.1 Candidatus Zixiibacteriota bacterium | reverse complement strand
TCAAAGAAGCAAGGCTTTGAGCAGACCGTTTATTTTGCATCAATAACTTGCCGTCATAGTAACTTCCGCGTCATTATGAGTCTTTACCACCACTTCATCACAGATCTGCAGTACTCCGCCAAATTCTACTAACAATATTCCCGTAGTAGCGTCAAGTATTTGCGCGCCGCTTAAGGGGTTGACGTTAGCATCTGTGACCGTCAGGGTCAAATCTGGGTCACCGAATTGTTTAGAAACTGCCACAGTATAACTGACAGTAGCGCCCGGATCGCCGGTGATTCGAAAACTACCCCGGCCGTGGTCCAATGCCACCGGATCCTCGCCTTCGCCGGAAGTTAAGGTCAGTCCGTTAAAGGCATTCAGCGTCCAGAACGCACAGACGTTCAGGTCGGTCGGCGGCGTCAGAGTCCCGAAACCCAATACATCAACCGGGGCCACTTCTAATGGTATCGAAATTGTAACGCTGGCATCTATAGTTCCTTCTGCAGCCCGGATGGGCGGCAGCAGAAAAGCCGCGACAGCAAATATCACAAGGACAATGCAAACACATCTCGTAATTTGTTGTGTTTTCATTTCATAATATTCCTTGTCATTCCTATTATTAAAATTCGTCATTGTCCCGCCGCCGCTAGGTGGCCGGCCAGAGTCAACTTCCGAATTTTAATAGTTAACTTCCAATGTAATCGTTGCAATGTGAGTAGCTGAAGCAGCACCAAAATTGAGTTCCAGTACACCACCTAAACCAACGGTCAAATTACCTGTACCATCCAAACCTATTGAGGTTTGCGGATCAGGTATTATACCTCCCAAGCGCACAAAGGCATCAGGAAAGTTCGATATTGAGAATGTATAAGTTATGGCTGCGTCTGGTTCTCCGGTAACCGTGTATGTGCCACGGTGCTGGTCATCAGCAAATAGATCCAGGCCGTCTCCCGCAACGACCACTGTCAAAGCTGAAGACACTGCGTCTACCCTCCACTTCTGAGTAGGGCTACCGCTTGAAGGTGCGGTAAAAACACCAAAGACCAAATCACTGTCGCCAGTTATGATTATAGGTGTCGCTATCGAAACGGTTGAAGCTATGGTTCCGGTCTCCGCCTGGGCGCCTGTTCCCATAAATGCAAAGGCTGCCACCACTGTAAAGCTTACAATGGCTAATTTTGCTAGGTATGTCTTTTTCATTTCTAAGACTCCATTAAAAAGGTTAAAAAGTTAGTTAAATTCACTTAACATTTCGAAAATCTCCCCTCTTATTATGCACTTATTGTGTATTCTACCACCTCCTTTGAGACTGCGGTTCAAATTCAGCCACTTCTTAGTATCTGAACCGAACAGCATTTGTTTTAAGATTCTTTGTCTGTTTATGTTATTGGCTGTTTTATTCATCATTTATTCATTTAATAATTTATAGTTATTACCACGCTGCCGCTGTACGAACCCTTTTTTGCGGTGGTCGGCACTACCAGCGTGCCGCCGACAAAAATCGTATCAACACCGTTTGGGTTAATCTGGCCGGTACTGGTTTCCATGCCGACTGTCGTACTAAAGCTTAACAAATCAATCACATCCAGGCTGGTCTCGTCGAGAATAGGTACTCCGCGTATGTCATGCACGCTTAAGGCAACGCCCGGGGTGATAGTGTATATTGCATCAGGGACGCCGCCTACGACATATTCGGCGCGGCTGAATTTTGGGCCGATGATGCCGGTGCCACCGAAGGCGAAACGCTCGTTGGCAGTAGTAACTACTACTGTTCCATCAGTTGCGCCGGGGCGAACCTGACCAAAAAACAGTGATGCTATTTTGGTAATAACCAGCTCCGACCTGATTTCAATGCTTGACGAAATTGTTCCGGTCTCGCTCAGAGCGCTGCCGGGCATTATCACAGCCGAAACGGCTGCAAATGCTATGATGAAAATCCCCCGATTTAAGGCTATGATATATGACAACCGGGTAGAGCGGTTCCCCAACTTTATCGAATTTAGGTTATTGGCTTTATTGTTTGCCCTTGCGTTAATTTGGGCAACCGTCCAAGTCAAAACTTACTCTTTTCTGCAAATTACCATACATCAAGAATTCGTCCTTTTTTGTACAACTTCGAGATTGCTGTCCCTGGCTGAAACGTTAAGTCGTCCTGGCTTAACCAAAACTGCCTGATGATGATACCATGATGCTAGAAAATTCCGCAGCTGATATGATCAAGTTATTAACGTAGTCCCGATTGTCAAGTGTTATCTCAGAAAAAGTTGCAAAACAGGCACTTCTGGCATATTTGGGGAATCAATGCAATCAGGGAACG
>JADFLZ010000063.1 GCA_022564135.1 Candidatus Zixiibacteriota bacterium | reverse complement strand
CTGACCGGGTAGCTGCTGTGATGCGGGAAATTTCGGCAGACTTGTATATAAATGTTCAGGCTGATCTGTTCGGACTAAAATCTGCTGTTCTTGACAGAGTAATAAAGAATTTTAGCCGGGATTCTAAGCTGAAGTACGGAACTCTGGCCAGAAAAATAGGAAATGACCGCGAATTGAAAGACCCCAACTCGGTAAAGGTAGTTTTGAAGAAAAACAAAGAAGCCGGCTGGTTTTCAAGGCAGCCGCTGCCTTATCTGCAAAGCGCTCTGAAGAAAACATTAAGCAGTCAGGCAGACTATTACTATCATATAGGTGTTTATTTTTACCGCCGGGCGGCTCTAAAAGAATTCGCCGGCTGGCAGCAAACGCCGTGCGAAAAGGCCGAATCGCTGGAGCAGCTGAGAATACTTGAAAATGGCCGGAATCTGCAGGTGTTTTTGACTGAAACAAAAACTGTTTCGATTGATTCACCGGCTGATATATATAAATTAAAGGGATTGATATAGAAATGTCAGAAAAGCATAAAAAAGCCAAGTACATATTTGTAACAGGCGGCGTCGTCTCATCGCTGGGAAAAGGGATTGCAGCTTCCTCCATAGGTCTCTTGTTGCAGAAAAGAGGCATTAAAGTAGGCATTATGAAATTTGATCCCTACTTAAACGTCGATCCCGGCACTATGAATCCGTTTCAGCATGGCGAAGTATTTGTAACCGATGATGGCTCAGAAACCGATCTGGATATCGGCCATTATGAGCGTTTTTTAGACCAGTCGCTCTCCAAGCACAACAATGTTACCACCGGCCAGGTTTATAACACTATCATCAGCAGAGAGCGGCGCGGTGATTATCTGGGGGCGACGGTACAGGTAATTCCTCATGTGACTGAAGAAATCAAAGAGAGAATCAGGAGACTTGAAAATATCGAAGACCGCCCCGATGTTATCATAGCCGAAATTGGCGGAACTGTCGGCGATATTGAATCACTTCCTTTTTTAGAAGCTATCCGTCAGCTGGCTCAGGAAAGGGGGCATGATAACACTTTGTTTATTCATGTGACGCTGGTTCCCTACATAACTACAGCCGGTGAGTTTAAAACAAAGCCTACTCAGCACTCGGTACGTGAACTTAGAGAAATAGGAATTCAGCCCAATGTTCTTTTATGCCGTTCGCACGAGCCAATATCTGATGAATTAAGACAAAAAATCAGTCTGTTTTGTTCGGTGCCGACCAGTTCAGTTATAACTGCCGAAGATGTGCCTTCAATATACGAAGTACCGCTGAATTTCCGCCGCCAGAAATTAGATGATATAATCTGCAAACATTTCGGCTGGGAGATTCCGGAACCAGATATGGCAGCCTGGGAAGAGATGGTCTCAAAAATTAACAATCCTGAGCATCACTTAAAAATCGCAGTCTGCGGTAAGTACGTAACCTTAAAAGATGCTTACAAATCTATCATAGAAGCTTTTGTTCATGCCGGAGTTGAAAGCAATGCGGCGGTGGAGCTGGTTTGGGTCAGCTCGGAAGAAATTAAAAAGGAAGGCGCCCGAAAATTCTTAAAAGATATCGACGGGCTGTTGATTCCCGGGGGCTTTGGTGAGCGAGGTGTGGAAGGAAAGATTGAAGCGATTCGCTACGTCAGAGAAAATAATATTCCGTTTTTTGGTATTTGTCTGGGTATGCAGTGTGCGGTAATTGAATATGCCAGAAATATCTGTGAACTAACCGAAGCCCACAGTTTTGAATTTTATCGCGATTTGAAACACCCGGTCATTCATCTCATGGCGGACCAGGAGGGTGTCACCGAGCTGGGCGGTACCATGCGCCTCGGTGCTTATCCTTGTATACTGAAGGAAAACACTAAGGCACAAAAGAGCTATGGGACCGATGAAATATCCGAAAGACACCGTCACCGCTACGAAGTTAACAACGCCTATCGCGATATGCTGACAGAAAAGGGCATGTTATTGTCCGGTATTTCACCCGATAAAAGGTTAGTTGAGATAATCGAACTTCCGGACCATCCCTGGTTTGTGGGAGTACAGTTTCATCCCGAATTAAAGTCACGTCCGACAGCGCCTCACCCGTTATTCAGAGACTTTGTGGCAGCAGCACTGGAGTATCAGCTTAAAGATATTGATACAGCAGATGTAGTGGAAAAACGCACGCTCCGTTTCACAAAAAGCACCGAATAACAGGGCTAAATAGCCGTCTTTAATGCTTTGCCCTGAGCGGTTTGCGGCCGGTTGACATCGGCTTAATCTTGGGCTATTGTTGCTCTCTGCAAAACAGAAACAGCAGAGTAAACAATTTATAGCGGAGCAAGATTGAAATTTCTTTCGATATTCCTGGGCATTCTTATTCTGGCATCTTTGGGCTGGTCTCAAGACAGTCCCCAGCCTCAGTTTGATCAGCCGGTAGATGCAGCCAGATACATTATCCGCCCCGGAGATGAACTGTCAGTTGTTTTTCTAAAAGCTAATGTCCCCTCTCTGAAACTCAGAGTCGACCCTGAGGGCAGAATCATACATGAAAATCTGGGCATGATATATCTGTCCCACACAACTTTAGATGAGGCCCGCCAGATACTCACCCAAGCCCTAAAAGAGCTCTACAGAGTTGAGCAAATTTCGATCTCTATCACCAAGCCAAGAAAAGTTCTTGTTTCGATTACGGGCGCTATTAGATATCCAGGAATGTATACAGGTTATTCTTCCGAGCGAGTTTCACGAATTATAAAGAAAGCAGGGAGAGTTTTAGAAGATGGCTCATCCAGGACAATCATATTTAGCGGCGGTCCCGATGAAATCAGAGTAGATTTGGACTTAGCAGTATTCACAGGTGATTTCAAGGCAGACCCGTATCTCTATTCCGGCTATACTATTTATGTCCCTCGAAAGTTGAGCCAAAGAGTGCAGGTGACAGGCGAAGTTAATTCTCCTCGAGAAATAGAACTGATCGAAGGTGACAATTTGCAGCGGCTGATTGCGTTAGCGGGCGGATTGCGAAGCTGGGCAGACTCTGGCAATATTTATCTGCTGAGATCAGGTCAAAAATTAACTGAAAACATAAATGAGATAAAAGCCGGCGACATGATAATAGTGCCCTCACTGGAGCTGCCTGAGGCTTTTCGGCAGCTGGTTGCTTTTGGGGCGGTTAATAATCCCGGCAGATACTCTTTCGATAAGGCTGGCTCACTTAAAGATTTAATCAGTTTAGCCGGAGGATTTAAAAAGACAGCCTCAAAAGAGAGAACCACAGTATTTCGCTTGGCACTGACAGATGAAAAGGGACGTATTTCACCAAAGCGATTTTCTATTTCAAACGCTTATGGCGCTATTGAAAATGGAAACATTTTTTCTCTTTTGCCGGGTGATTCGATTTTTGTGCCGTATTTTGTGGGCTTTGTAGAAGTGGGCGGCAACGTGCCAAATCCCGGCAGGTTTTCGTTTGTAAAAGGGAAAAGTGCCGAGTTTTATATAAATCTGGCCGGAGGGTTCTTGCCCCTCTCTGATGAAGAACTAATCGGAGTATTTGAACCGGTCTCGGGGATTACATCGTCATACACTACAGGCGTTCATATAAACGACGGTTCCATAATAATCGTAAATTTGCTAAAGTTGCTTAAGGACAGAAATTGAACGACTTACGATCCGGAAATTTTTTAGTTCTGCTTGAGCTGATGGCTAAGCGAAGCCGCTTTATAATAAGTTTTGTGCTGATTTGTACTCTTTCGGCGGTAGTGGTATCACTGGTTTTACCCAAATGGTACAAAGCCACAGCCACACTTCTTCCTCCAAAAGAGGTGACAGTCCCGGTCGGTGGGCTGGGGGATTTTGCCGAGGTTGTCTCAGTTACCGGCGGCCTTAAACTGCCGGTATTAGTGACGCCTTCGGATATTTATGCCAAAATGCTGGCAAGCCACACAATTGCAGAAAGTATTATCAATAAGTTTCAGCTGATGTCGCTTTATGAAACGTCTAATTTTGATGAAACTTACGAAGTGCTGATGGGCAATTCTGATTTTGGAGTTACCGCCGAAGGATTGGTAACAGTTTCAGCCGAAGATAAGTCGCCACAGCTGGCAGCAGATTTGGCCAATGCTTTTGTGGCCATGCTGGACAGTGTTAACCGCAATATCGCGGGACAAAGAGCCAAACATAATAAAAATTTTATTGAAACCAGACTGAGTCAGGTTAAACAGGAATTGGATTCTTCACGGAAAGTGTTCGAACGATTTCAGATAGAAAATAAAGCTGTAGATTTTGAGCAGCAGACCAGACTTGTCACCGAAAGAGCTATAGATTTAAAAATCAGACAAGCCCAGGCCGAACTTGAAGTCGAAATGGCAGCGCTGGAACTTGGCCGGGGCAATCCAAAACTTGTTGAGCTTAAAAACAAAAGCAGAATCATAGCCGAGCAGCTGAGCAGACTTGAAAACGAAAACCGGGACAGCTCATTTTTTTCAGTTCCCATGTCAGCTATTCCTGCCCTGCGCGGGAAATACGAAATGCTTTATAGCCAGGTGAAAGTGAATGAAAAGCTATATGAAATTCTATTAGAGCAGCGGGAACTCTCAAAAATACAGCTGAGTGAAAATTCTCCGACAATTTCTGTTCTGGACCAGGCCAGGGTGCCCTCGATTAGGAGCCGTCCCCAGAGAACTTTGATTGTTGTGGCTTCGTTCGGATTTTCTTTGATTATGGCTATATTTATGGCAGCTACGGCAGAGTATTTTGAGCGCTTAAGAAAAAGTAGTCCACAGCAGTATTTAATGGTACAATCATTTATTGATGCCTATTTTGGCTGGCTGCCGGGAGTAAAAAAGAAAAGTTCTTAATAAAAACATATTATGACTGATTCAATAATTTCAAAGACAGCTTTAATAGGCGACAATACCAGCTGCGGTAATTTCTGTACGATTGGCGAGAATGTCAAAATCGGAAGCGGCTGTAAAATCGGCCACAATGTGGTCATACACGATGACACCAGTATCGGTGATAACGTGCGCATTGACGACGGTTCTGTAATCGGGAAACTGCCCATGCGCGCTGCCAATAGCGCCGTCACCCGCGATGATGAGCTGCCGCCCTGCAAGATCGACTCAGACTGTATTATCGGCACCCATGTTATTATATATCGCGGCTCTGATATCGGACCAAAAGTATTGATAGCGGACTTAGCTACGATTCGTGAACAGGTCACCATCGGTCAGGCGACAATTGTCGGCCGGGGAGTGGCCATTGAAAATAAGTGCGATATCGGAAAATATGTAAAACTTGAAACCAATGTCTATATAACAGCCTACTCAAGAATAGAAGACCGCGTATTTGTGGCGCCCTGTGTGGCGACTTCCAACGACAATTTCGTTGGCAGAACCAAAGAGCGCTTCAAGCATTTTAAAGGCGTCATTATAAAAAAAGGTGCCAGAGTCGGCGTCAACGCTACTATCTTGCCGGGCAAAACAATCGGCGAAGATTCTCTGGTTGGTGCCGGTGCCTTAATTACCAGTGACACGCCGCCGAAAAAAATAGTGGTCGGTGTTCCGGGGAAACCTCTGCGCGATGTTCCCGAAGAGCAGCTGCTGGAAAATCAGGGCTGGGAAGACGAATAGCAAAAGGGAGCTATGGCAGTACCACTTTTAGATCTCAAAAGACAATACGCTTATCTCAAAGAAGAGATGGATGCGGCAATTTTGGAAGTTTTCCGCAGCGAACTTTTTATTCTTGGTCCGCAAGTTTCAGAGCTTGAGCAAAAGATTGCCGAATACTGCCACACCAAATATGCGGTGGCTGTGGCCTCAGGCACAGACGCCCTGCTTATAAGTCTGAGAGCCTGCGGTGTTGGCCCCGGCGACGAAGTAATTACCAGCGACTTTTCGTTTTTTGCCTCTGCCGGAGTTATTTCACATCTTGGTGCCAGTCCTGTTTTTGTAGATATAGAGCGAGACAGTTACAATATAGATCCTGAGCTTTTAGAAAAAGCAATCACACCCAAGACAAAAGCGATTGTACCGGTTCATATTTTTGGTCAGATGGCTGATATGGACCCGATAATGGAGATTGCTAAAAAACATAATTTAAAAGTCGTCGAAGATGCGGCGCAGTCTATTGGGGCAGAATATAAAAGCAAGCTCTCCGGTTCGATTGGTGATTTCGGCTGCTTTTCCTTTTTTCCGTCCAAGAATCTGGGCGGTTCCGGTGATAGCGGTATGATTGTGACAAACAGCGAAGAGCTTTATGAAAAATGCGTAATTCTGCGCAGCCATGGCGAGAAACCAAAATATTATCACAAGCTTGTCGGCTATAACTCCCGCCTTGATACTTTGCAGGCGGCGACGTTGTTAGTGAAACTTCCGTATTTGCGCAAGTGGTCAGAAAAAAGAATCGAACATGCTAAGCGCTATGACGAAGCTTTCAAAGATGTTCAGGCTGTGACAACCCCCAAAGTCATGGATTACAATACCTTTCATATCTATAATCAGTACACTCTGGCCTCACCCAAGCGCGAAAAGATAATGGCCGGCTTAAAAGAAGCCGAGATTGGCCATGCCATTTATTATCCGGTGCCGTTTCATAAGCAGGATTGTTTTGCCGACCTGGCTTACCAACCCGAAGATTTCAAAGTAACAAACGATGTGACCGGGCAGGTTTTCTCTATTCCGGTTTATCCTGAACTGACAGATGATGAGCAGGCGCAGGTAATTGAAACAATAAAGAAGCTGGCTTCTTAACAGCGATTCAAATATCATCTGGCATGGACAATAGTCCTTCGAAATCTTTATACAGACAATTTAGCGGAAATCCATTGTTATAAAAATGTCTAAGCGTCGCATTCTCATATTCGGCTGGTCGGATTCGGTGCACATACAGCGCTGGTGCCAGGGCTTGAGTTGTAAAAATTTTGAAATCAAATTAGTATCAGTGGGCGGAGAGCCGTTATCATCTGTAGAGACGGTCAATCTCCCCAGAAAAGGCAAGCTGTCATATCTCAGTCAGCTTTCACGGGCGGCCAGAGAAGCAGAATCTTTCAAGCCGCATCTGGTACACGCTCACTATGCCGCCGGCAACGGACTGCTGGCGCTGGTAACGAAGCACAGACCTTTTTTGGTTTCGGTCTGGGGCAGTGACATTAACAAAAAATCAAACAACCTGATAGCACGTTTTATTACAAAAAGGGTTCTGAAAAAAGCTGACCATATAACTGCTACCAGCAGATTCTTAAAAGAAGAAACGGAAAAACTGATTGGCAGTGCAGATAATAAGATTAGCGTGATCCCATTTGGCGTGACTATCCCTGAGAATATTTTTGAAGCCGAGGGGAGTGCAGCCATAAAGATTTGCTTTATCAAAAATCATCGTCTGGTCTACGGCGCTGATATTCTTATTAAGGCTATGGCTGAAGTAAAAAAAGAAATTCCAGACATAAAATTGAGTCTGACCGGCGCTGAAAACGCTCAGACCTCTGTTCTAAAAAAACTAACTAACGAGCTGGGGCTAAGCGATATCATACAATTTGTCGGTCATATTAATTACAGCCAGATATATACGTTTATAAGAGAGCATCACTTTATGGTGATGCCCTCGCGCGCCGAAAGCTTCGGGGTGGCAGCTGTAGAAGCATCAGCCTGCGGACGGGCCGTAATCGCGTCTGACGTGGGCGGAGTGCCCGAAGTTGTAATCGATACTGAAACGGGTATACTGGTGCAGCCGGAAAACCATATAGCACTGGCCAGAGCAATAATCGAGCTTGCTAAAAACCCTGAAAAATGTCGTCAAATGGGCAGAGCCGGTTATGACTTTGTTAAAGAGAATTATGACTGGGAAAAATCGCTTGAGGCGATGTCGAAACTTTATGACAGATTGATATATGAGTCAGCGCAAAACTAAAAAGACAATCCGGCTGTTTGATATGAAGCTGTCGAGCGCAGCCAAAAAAGAAGTCAATAATGTCATGGCTTCCGGCTGGCTTTCTACCGGCAGCAGAGTTGCAGCATTTGAAAAAGAGCTCTCGAAATTGCTAAACGTTCCTTATGTAGCAGCAGTCTCATCGGGGACCGCAGCGCTTCATCTGGCACTCGAAGCCTATGGCGATTTAAAAAACACAGAAATCATAACCACACCGTTTACGTTTGTAGCCACGGTTGAAGCAATAATTATGGCAGGTGCCAGAGTCGTACTGGCTGATATAAACTCTGATACGTTGAATATTTCTGCCGAAGCTGCCGCCCGGAAGATCAGAAAAAAAACAAAGGCGATTGTTCCGGTAGACATTGCCGGCTTACCGGCTGATTATAGCGCCCTTAAAAAACTCTGCAAAGCCCATGCGCTAAAACTTATTTCTGATTCAGCCCACGCCCTCGGTTCAAAATATCAAAGCAAGACAATGCCTGAACTGGCCGACGTTTCTGTTTATTCTTTTTATCCGACCAAAAACGTTACCACAGCCGAAGGCGGCGCGGTCGCCTCCAAAAACAAAAAGCTTATCGAAAAAGTGAGGCTCTTGTCCAGGCACGGCCTTTCTAGTAACGCTTTTCAGCGGCAAAAATCGGGAGGCTGGGGCTACGATGTGCCTGCATTCGGTTACAAAGCCAATATGTCAGATATTCACGCCGCGCTTGGGATCGGCGAGCTGAAAAATTTTGAAAAAAATCAGCAAAAAAGAGCCAAGCTGGCAGGCAGGTATCTGCAAAACCTAATTCAGCTGTCAGATTTTATCAAACTACCGCCAGCTGCAGCTGAGATTTGTCATTCCTGGCATCTGTTTATTATTCAGCTTAATCTCAAGCGCTTAACAATTGACCGTAATAAAGTTATAGCCGAAATGACAAAACTTGGGGTTCAGTGCGGTGTCCATTATCAGCCGATATTCGAGCTTTCTTACTATCGTCAGGCTCTAAACTTAAAAGCCAGAGATTTCCCCAATACTGCTAAAGCCGGAAAAGCAGTAGTCAGCCTGCCTCTGCACACGCTGCTGACGATGTCCGATATCGACTATGTCTGCGAGTGCCTGTCTGGTATTTTAGGCCGCAACCGGTGCTAAATTCTCTTTAACATCGCTATTGTATAATCTGTAATTATCTTGTATTAGTTAAGTATGCCGG
>JADFLZ010000468.1 GCA_022564135.1 Candidatus Zixiibacteriota bacterium | reverse complement strand
CTGGGGTCTCCGCAATTTCCGAAATGACGTTTGGGGATTACGTCTGCTGGTTCGAGGACAAGGAAAACTGGGCTTGTCTTCAGACAAATATTGATAGAAAAGTCTTCATAGAACGACTAAAAAACGTAAATCGGATCAGAAACAGTCTAATGCACTTTCGACAGGATAGTGTAAGCAAAAAGGATATTGTTGATCTCCGAAACGTCAGTAAATTCTTGAGAAGATCAAAACTGTCCCGGTAGTAGAAAAGCTGCAAATGACCACCCGCTCGCTGGGCGATGGCACCTGTACTTTACATATTCCACGTTATAAAGATTATGACGGCATATTTGAGTCATTTAACGGTGGCTTTCTCTCGACTATCGCAGATGCCGCCGCCTGCTGGGCCACCATGACTCGTACCGGAGCTGATATGAAAATGGCCACAACTTCTATTCATATTAGCTTTACCGCTCCCTGCCATACCGACGTGATCTGTCACGCAAAAGTTATAAAAACTGGACGTTCGCTCAGTACGGTAGCAGCTGAACTTTTTGATGAAAACGGTCTTCTGGTAGCCACAGCCCATATTACTTATATGCTGCTGGGGAAAGAATGAACTTCAGATTTACTGAGATTCAAAATATCTCTCTAGCCGGGCACAGGATATTATTGATAAGGAGACTGGACCATGGTTAATTATGAGAAAGAACAATTACCTATTTCCTGCCTCAACCGCGAATACGGCCTGAAAATCAGCAAAAAGAGTAGTATATTTAACGTCTTGACAAAAATTGAAATTTAGCTATTATTTCAGGGTATCAGACTACCCAAAACAAGCTTTAACCGGAGAACTGTTAAAGCATCGTGGTGAGGGATATGTACGCAAATTCATTTTTTTGCCGATTTAAAATATATAATTTTGAACAATTGCATATTTGCAACTCTTAAATAGCAGATTTAACGGAGAAACGTCTTGAAGAAATTACAAATCCTTACTCTTGGATTAACTTTGACAGCATTATTGCTTTCGGGTTGTTCTGAAACCACTAATACTCCAACCGAACCGGGTCTGACTGCACAGTTTGCAGCGTCGCAGGCAGGAGTTCGGGCCGATGGAACAGTAGATGTGCTGATAGGCTTTAGCGGTAAAATGCCGAGCCAGGCAATTGCGGCCGCCGGTGGAACAATAAGACAGCAGTACCGGAATTTCCCGGTTGTGTTTGCTTCAATTCCTGTAGTAGCCATGAGCAGACTAGAGTCCAATCCCAACGTTCTTTATGTTGAAAGAGATACTGAGAAATTTTACAGCGCTCAGACTCTGGACTGGGGCGTTGACCGTGTCGATGCGGAATACGTGCACAATAATTCCTCGGTTGACGGCTCTGGCATTAACGTTGGAGTTCTCGATTCAGGCGGTGACATGGACCATCCGGATATCACCTGGGCCGGCGGTTATTCTGCTACGGGAAGAGACCCCAATAAATGGGATGATAAGAATGGCCACGGCACGCACGTAGCCGGAATTATCTCAGCTAATAATAATGATATCGGCGTGGTTGGTGTTGCTCCGAACTGCAATATCTATGCCGTTCAGGTTGGTGGCAGGCGTTTGCTTATTTCTAACATTATTGAAGGCATTGACTGGGTCATCGCTACTCATAATGACAGCGATCCTAATAATGATATTACGGTTATAAATATGAGCTTTGGCGGTGGTGCTTCATCTGCTGAAGAAGTAGCCCTGCAGGCTGCTTACAACACAGGAATTCTGGCCTTTGCCGCTGCTGGTAACTCTGGCAGCTCGGTAGATTATCCGGCGGCATATAATACTGTTATGGCCATTTCATCATCTACTACTGCTGATGCTATCTCCGGATTTTCAAACTTTGGACCGGAGATTGAAGTGATTGCTCCCGGCAGCAGCATTTACTCAACTTATAAAGGCGGCGGCTACGCTACCCTAAGCGGTACTTCCATGTCGTCTCCGATGGCAGCCGGTGTGGCAGTATTGGCCTGGTCGGCCAATCCTTCGCTGACTCGTGACCAAATTAGAAGCCTTCTGAAATCTTCGGCTGAAGATATCGGACTCTCGGCAAGTCAGCAGGGTTCAGGCCTTGTTGATGCTGAAAACGCTGCACTTAGCACTACCGCTGGTAACAACCTCGGCAGTGGAGGTGGCGGCGGAGATGGAGGGGGAGATGATGGTGGAGGTGGAACCGGCGCCGATACTATGCATGTAGCTGCTATTGATTTTAGTAACAAGCGCAACTTAAATATAGTCGTAACTATTCACGATGAAGCACATGTCAAACCGGTCTCGAGTGCC
>JADFLZ010000062.1 GCA_022564135.1 Candidatus Zixiibacteriota bacterium | reverse complement strand
ACTGACCTGGCCGCTATGGAAGGAACAGAGGACGCTCACGTTACGGCATCAGGCATGTCTGCAATTTCTTCATGTATACTGCAATTATGCCAGTCCGGTGATCATATCATCTCAAGCTCGACTATTTACGGCGGCACTTACGCTTTCTTAAACAACTTTGCGCCGCGCCTGGGTATCAAAGTCAGTTTTGTAGACATCAATGACAAGAGTGCAGTTGAATCTGCCATGACCGAGCAAACAAAAATCATCTACTGCGAGTCAATTTCGAATCCTTTGATGAATATTCCTGACTTTGAAATGCTCTCAAAAATTGCGGCAAAGAATAAGGCCGTGCTCATGGTTGATAATACTTTCAGCCCGATGATTTTGTCTCCGGTACAGTATGGTGCTGACGTTGTCCTCTACAGCATGACCAAGTTCATCAATGGCAGCTCGGATTGTGTGGCTGGCGCGGTCTGCTCGACCAAGGATTTCATAATGAATTTGATGGACGTCAATAACGGCGCCTGTATGCTGCTCGGTCCTGCGCTCGACAGTCTGCGCGCCTCAAGCATTCTAAAAAACCTGCACACTCTTCATATTCGCATGAAGCAGCATAGCCAGAACGCGCTTTATCTGGCTACTCTGCTGCATAATAATGATGTTAAAGTTTATTATCCCGGCCTGCCGGATCACCCCCAGCATGAGCTTATGAGCAAGATTATGAATAAGCAGTTTGGATTTGGAGGTATGATTGCTTTTGAAGTCGGCACCCTCAAAAGGGCAAACCGGCTGATGGTGCTGATGCAGGAAGCCAAAGTCGGTTACCTGGCAGTAAGCCTGGGCTATTTTAAAACTCTTTTCAGCGCGCCCGCTCATAGTACTTCGTCTGAGATTCCTGAAGACCTGCAAAAACAGATGGGCTTAACTGACAGCTTAGTGCGGCTGTCGGTAGGGCTGGATAACGACATCGAACGTATCGGCCAGAAAATAATCGAATGCTTCAAAAAGTTAGATAAATAAAATGTGCAAATTTTCTGCTGTCAAATCAGCTTTTTACTTTCGAAACCCACTTCGGAGCGGAATCTGTCTGCTGTCTTAACAGCAGATTCAGTTGGGCTGAGTGGTGCTGGACGTGGCGCATAGTGTAAAGACAAAGCTCGGCCACTGTTAAATCTTTTTTGAATCCGCAAGGCTGATGGGCGGTTTCTTCTGTCAGCGCTTTAATTACTTTTCGAGATTTCTGGCGGCCATGCTCAAGATATTTTAAGAGTTCATCTTTTGTATAAGCGCGCTCAGGAAGCAGACCCGAGGGATCAAGTTCGCTTAAAGTAAACGGCTCAGGCGGTGCGAAATTTTCGCTCGTACCGGACATATAATAATCAAGAAAGAAAAGAGTATGGTAGACCATATACCAGAATTCATGGAACCCAGTTTTATCGCCCCAGACTTTTTCGGGGCAGGCCTTGATCGCATTTTCAAGTGAGTCGATTGACGCCCCCAGCTGCTGCCAGATTATTTTTTTCCAGTTATCCATTTTAATTAACAGTTTAGTTCATTAGTATTAGATGTACATCACAATTGAATCTGAGATAGCTTGCTTCGCGTGTCCCAAATGCCTACTGCTGACAAAAACGCCAGATTCGCAAATAAGAGCGGTGCAAAAATGGGAGCAGTTGATACAAGATTTTTAAAGAAAGAAGTATCTACCCCGCTGGTCAGAGCCATCCCGTGAAAATAAAAACCGACCGAACCGACAATCACCTGAACAAACATTACGCCCAGCGTCAGATCAAGAAACCTCTGTGACACTTTTCCAAGAAATATGACCAGCAAAAAACCGATAGCGATAGCGCTGCTTATGACAGGGATCCACTCTGTCCAAAAAAAGAATCCGTTCTGAGCGTGATCTAAAAGCGACAAAATGAAATTTCCGGCAAATCCTCCCATTCCTAAAAATATCAGCCACTTGCCCCATTCCGATTTTTCGACCGGCACAGATCTGTTCAATAAAAGCAGAAAACCCAAACCGGTATAGGCCAGCGGCGCCGCAAATGGAGCAGCGTAGACCAGACTGTGGATAGTCTGTGTTTCAAAAAAGGAACTGTTCAGATGAAAGATAGCGCCCAGAATACCGACAGCGATGGAGCAGTAGCCAACAACGCGGCCGATTATTTGTGTCCTCTGCTCTTTCAGGCGCCGGTTAAGCATAAATTCAGCAGACAGCAGCAGCGGCGCGACAAGAGAAAAATAAAAGGGAATCCATTCGGTCGGGTAATAAAACGCATTCATAGAATGAGCAATAAAAATATCTATTGCCAAAAATCCGATATTGACGATGACAAAGATTTCAATGACCAATAATAATGAAATCTGCCGCAGATTTAAAATCTTTTCCATGAACGGTTATTTTGCACGCAGTTCTTTGGCAATCTGTTTCATTTCAACTATATGGAGCAGCAGTTCGTAGTTGCCGTGCCACTGCACAAAATCGGCGCCTCCCATAAAGGCGCCGTGTTTGGCAGTTCTTCCGTAATAATGCCACAAATCGAAGGCCATAAATTCAATCGGTTCATCGAACGGCTCAGGAGTCAGAAGTCCTTCCTGGCGAAGTTCTGCTATCAAATCTAATGCTTCCTGTACTTTGGCATTGGTCGAATGAACTACTACTTCTGCTTCCTCGTAGAATTTTTCGACCTGAGTTGTGGCGTGACATTTCAGACAGATATTTTTCATGGCATCCTGCCCCATAGTGTAATTGGGGCGTTTTTCGGATATGGCCGCAAACAGCCACCATGACAGACGCTCGGTGACATCGTGAGTTACGTTCATGCCCTCAAGTCCGCTCATATGACAGGTGGCGCAGGTCGGTACAGACATATCGCGGGTCGTCAGAGTCTTTGGGGAAGCGTTAAGATTTAAGAATGACTTTTGAGACTCATAAAGTACGCCGTGCTTGGATTCGTTATAGATTTCGATTTGCGAATGGTCCGGCCCCATATGGCATTGACCGCAGGTGGCCGGCTGACGAGCTAAAGCGATTGAAGTTGAATGCCTGGCGTGACATTGGGTGCAGTTGCCTATGCTGCCATCACTATTCGGTTTGCCGATGGCATGACAGGACTCACAGCCCAGCGCCAAGACCCCGGCGCCTTCAACAATCGCCAGTTTATTGGCTGTACGTCTGACAGTGCCCGGGTGGTATTTTTCAGCAAATTCAATTTGTTCTAAGGTGAAATCACTTTCACCTTGCACGGCAGCCCAGGCCGGGGCGGCGTGACGGCTCTTCTTAAACTGCTCATATTCGGTAGAGTGACAGCGGGCGCAATTTAAGGCTGTCAGCTCTTTGGCCAGGGTAAAGCCGTTATGCGCGTATTCTTCCTGTCCGCTTTCTGGAGAATGGCAATCATAGCAGGTTATATCGGCTCTGGCGTGAGCGCTCATTGAAAATTGGTGGACGATTGCAGAAGTTTCCCGGCTGTGGCACTCGGCGCATTTGCCGCTGGCCCGGACATACTCAGGTGATGGCTGTGATGTTTCTATTATTGGCCGGGCTTTGTTAATTAACATGGCCGCCACGATAAGAGCGGTACCGATAAAAACTGCTATAAAGACATTTCGAAAAGTCATCGCCTGCTTCTCCTTGAAAATGAAAATGCGACATCTTTTAATATCGTTCGGATAAACGTAAAACTTTTTACAGCCGTAAGAAAACTAAAAAATTAGCTGCTGCATAGCAACTATATTGAACGTTAAAAATGAAAAATGAAAAATGAAGGTAGAGCCAAATATCTGAACAGGCTTGCTCTACTTTTACACTTTAAGCAGCATTGATTCTGAGCAGAAACCCGGGCCAAGGGCTGTTAATAAGCCATAGCAGTCACGGCTCAGACTATTTTGATTCATAAACCGCTCTAATATAAACAAAACCGTGACTGAAGAGATATTGCCATATTCGCTTAAAATATCCCACGATACTGCAAGTTCGTTATTGGTTAAATTCAAGGCCGTTTCATACGCCTTTAATACTTTCGTGCCGCCGGGATGAAATAAATACGGCGAAATATCTTTTAATGACAGACTATGCGTAGAAAGAAAATCATCTATATCTTTTGAAGCCTTCTCTTTAACAATATCCGGTATTCGCCGGGCAAAAATAACCTGAAGTCCTTTAGAAACAACATTCCAGCCCATGACATCGAGAGAATCTGCATAGAACGTGCTTTTGGTGCCGATAATTTCCAGGCCGCTAATGTCAACTTGATCACCCGCCAGCAAAACCGCGGCGCTGCCATCGCTAAAAAGAGCGGTCGCTACCAGATTACTTTTGGAATAATCATCAGCCAAAAATGTGAGTCCGCACAGTTCAGTGGCAATCAGCAGCACTTTCCCTTGCGGATGTCCTAATAAATATCGGTAAGCGTGGGCCAGCCCGGCCGCTCCGCCGGCACAACCGAGACCCCAGATGGGAGTTCGGTGAATATCACGGCGTAGCCCAAGTTTATTTATCAGGCGGGCATCTATCGATGGTGTGGACAGACCGGTGGTGTTGACATATATAATGTAATCGAAATCTTCGGGGGACATTTTGTTTTGCTTGATAAGTTTATTAGCAGCCGCAGCAGAAAGGTCTGTCGCGCATTCTATGTAGGTTCTGTTTCTTTCTTCAAGGGAATGAGGTCGTATCATCCAGTCCATGGGACGACTGAAATAGCGGGTCTTTATACCGGCGTTGCTGAAAATCGGCAGTAATCGCTTAAGCTCATCAAGGCGACCAGAAAAGTGATTACTGACGATTTCGCAGACCGTAGCTTGGTCAACCTCAAATTCAGGAACGGCAGTCGCTACTGCCACAATCTTTGGCATATAAGATCTCCGGAGATTATAATTACTTTAAATACTGTGTCTACAAAACAACACTCAGATACGTTCCATCCTTTTGATAATCCTGTAACAGTTACGAGTGAACTTAGTTCTCTGATAGGTATTATTCAAGAAAACTTAGAAGTAAATATTCTTCGCACACTACTTTTCTATTATCATTCAGGAAATCCGACTTTTTCGAGAAAAACCGGCCAGCGGGGATCATCGTGCAAATTCTTAAAAAATGGAGAAATCTTTGCCAGTGGAATACCTGCGTCCCGCGATGTTCTGGCTATTTCCAGCCACTTAAAAGCATCGTCGACTTCGTTTCGATATGAATAAACTAGTGCAATTTGATACGCCCAGCTAATTTTGTCAGGCATTGAAAGCAAATGCTCCAGAGCTTCGTCTGACTTCTGTTTTTCCCCCATGGCATGATACACTTTGGCTAATACGCAATATCTATAACCGGGTGCTTTTTCTTTTTCAGTCGCTGACAATGCTTCATCGAATTTCCCTTGCAAAAGATATGTCCAGCCCAGATTTCCATACAGGGAAGTCATTTCAGGACTCAATTCAAGAGCTTTTTGGATTTCTACTCGGGTCTCATCCAGCTGACCATTGGCAAACAGAATTCTACCACGATTCACATGCGTTTCGGGATTAAGAGGGTCAAGCTCAACGGCAAGTTTCGACATCGAAAGCGATTCTTCAAATTTACCCATACTGCCAAGGAAAGCTGAGAGGGAGCTCACCATCCTGGTGTTACTTGGGGCCAATTCATACGCTTTTCGAAAGGCGCTGTCGGCTTCATCAAAATGCAACTCCAATCTCCATCTAATTAAGCCCATCACTTCGTAGGCCTCGGCAAGTTTGTCGTCAAGCGCTAACGCTTTTAATGCTGCATCTTTTGCTTTTACATAAGCTGACTGGGTGTCTTCAAAACCGTAAGAGCTTTGCATCATATAGACCCTTGCAATTCCGGCCCAGGCCCGAGCACTGTCCGGCTCTATCTCAATCGCTTTTTGGAAAAGATCAATCGCTTCCAAAGCTGATTCTTTATTCCACTTGAGCATCGCCTGTTGACCTTTAAGCAGCAAAGCATAACTTTCAGGATTACTTATTTGTTTCTCAGACGACTTGCCCAAAAGAGTAACGTCTAGTGCCTTTGCTACTGCGCCTGCTATTTCATCCTGTACTGCGAAGATATCTTCCAAAACTTTATCATACGTTTCAGACCATAAATGAAAGCCATCGGAAGTTTTGACCAGCTGGACTGTAATGCGCACCCGATTTCCGGCTTTGCGCACGCTGCCCTCCAATATTGTTCCGACGCCCAGCTTTTTTCCTATTTCTCGCAAGTCTTCTTGTTTGCCCTTGAATGCAAAAGAGGAAGTGCGACCAATGACTTTTAGTTCCGGGTTCTTAGCCAGTACGTTAAGCAGCTCTTCTGTTAAGCCATCGGCGAAATATTCGTTTTCCGGGTCGGCGCTCATATTGGCAAAAGGCAACACCGCAATAGATGGTTGTGACGCTGCAGTCTGGCCGGAGATTTCATGCTCACCGGATGTCGCTGTTCTTTCCAAAATACGAAGATCGGCCGCCAGGTCTGCTGCGCTCTGGTAGCGTTCGTCCGAAAGTTTTGCCAGACACTTTGAAACAATTCGCTGAAGTTCTGGAGGAACATCTGACTTGTATCTTTCCAGTGGCTCAGGATTTTCATTTATAATGGCATGCATCGTGCCGGTATCGTTCGTTCTCTTAAACGGCGTGCGACCCGTTATAAGTTCATACATAACTATTCCTAAAGAGAACAGATCCGAGCGGTGGTCAACTTTGCTGCCTTTGGCCTGCTCTGGGGACATATAAGCTACTGTGCCGAGAGTTGAACCTGCTTTGGTAAGAGCATCACCGCCCTGCACGGTCGCCAGTCCAAAATCAAGAATCTTTAGCCGAAAATCTTGGTCGACTATAATATTTGCCGATTTAATATCTCGATGAGTAATACCCACCGCATGCGCTTTAGAAAGTCCCTCTGCTATCTGTAAAATTAGATTTACAATCTTGCCGACAGAAAGAGTTTCTTCGCTGCAGTAATGCTGAAGGGTTTTGCCGTTGATATACTGCATGGCAAAAAAAGGCCGGTCATTAAATTCGCCAACCTCATGAATTGTTACAATGTTAGGGTGGTCCAGTTTGGCGACAGCCTTCGCCTCGCGCGTGAACCTTGTCCGTACATCTGCATCCTGAGCAATTTGTGACGGTAAAAATTTTAGTGCAACTTTGCGGTCAAGCTTAGTGTCTTCGGCCAGAAAGACCTCACCCATACCACCGGCACCGATCTTTTCGACAATCCGGTAGTGCCCGACCATCGTCCCCTGAGACAAGACTAAGTGAGTTTGAGTTTTATCGTCAGATTCGCTCATAATTTTGTTTCGAATTCGGTAACCAGTTTTTCAAAACAGGGGTGATTAACTACTGGCTTAAACATCGGGTCGAGTCGGATTAACTGGATGGTAGTCTGAGACGGCATACCCAGAAGAATCCGAAGTTCATCACAGGATTTCTCAGGTTCGCCAGCTCGACTATATACTAAGGCCATGCCCATGACCATGGTAGGTCCTCACCAGAAGCAGTCAGATATCGGCAGCAATTCCTTGGCCCTCATGGAGTGTTCTATAGCCTCTTCATGTCTGCCAAGCAGAGAATAAATGATGCCCATGTCGGTTTCCATATGGAAATCTTCGGGATATTTTTGTAATTCTGACTCGAGATGAACGCGGGCAGAGTCATACTGAATCATGGCAATAGAGCTATCTCCCAGCAAATCATAAATCTGACCCATGTTAACCCAATAGATATGGCGTCTGGACCCTTCATAGTTTTCGGAGAATCTTTGGGGCAGGTCTGAAGTGACAGGCGAAACGATACCATATCTCCATGCCCCGAGAGCCTGATAGCCGATGCTGCCAATTTCAAGAAACAGAGCAACCGCATCTAATTCCCTGGGTGCCTGACGCAATACTTCCTTGGCCCCCTCGATACCTTCACCACCTATTAGCTCGTCCCAAAGTTTGGTGGCATGGTAAAAACCGTTAAGCGAGTCCAAACTTATGGCTTGATCAATATATTTTTTACCTTCCTTATAGTCTCCTAGAAAGCGATTAATGTCAGACATGTCCCAATAGGTAATGGCGTCACGTGGATTCAATTCCATCGCCTGCCGTGCCCGTTCCAGAGCCTTGTCCCACTTGCCAAGCCGCCTGTACACGAATGAAAAATTCAGGTGTACGGAGGCATGATCCGGCAGATATTTTTCTGCAATTCTTAGTTCCTCTAAAGCACGATCATAATCCATTACGTACGCGCCAAGGTAATATCCCAGGGCATTATGGGCCTGGGGCAGGTTTGGATTTATCTCGAGCGCTCTGTCTATGGCTTGCTTGGCAAGGGGCGGGGTCGTCATATCGGCAAAAATAAAATATTGCCTGCTGTAAGCCTCAGACAATTTCGACCAGGCCGGTGCGAATTCAGGGTCCAAAGCGACTGCTTTGCGATACAGGTCAATAGCTTTCAGATTGTCAACTTCCAGCCAGCTTCCGAACAAGGCGTTGGCCTGTAAATAGTAGTCATAGGCTTCGAGATTATCGGTGGGAATTACGTTCAATCGAACTTTTTCCGGCTCAAGCAGTGTCACACCGAGGGCTTCTACAATATTTATAGCTATATCAGACTGAACTGCGAAGACTTCAGTGAGCTCTCGCTCGTAGTTTTCAGCCCAGAGGTGTAGATCATCGGAGACCCGAATTAATTGAGGAGTGATTCGCACTCTCTGTCCATCACTACTTTTGCTCCATCTGACTGTACCTTCGAGAATGTAATCGACTCCAAGCTCACGACCTATTTGTTTGAGTGACTTGTTGCTGTTAGCGTATTGCTTGGCGCTGGTGCGCGATATAATTCCCAGTCCCGGCATTCCGGCCAATCGCGAAGTAATTTCATCGGTCATGCCGGCGGCAAAATATTCATCTTCCGGACCGCCCAGGTTTTCAAACGGTATTACCGCCACCATCGGCCGCTTTTGAATTGTTGTAGCGGTATTTTCGATTTTAGTGCTGGGCCAGAATTTGATTCCGGCTACAATTAAAACTGCTAAAATTACGAGCCCGCCAATAATCAGAGACCAGTTGTTTTTCTGTCTGGCTGGAATCACGGCCATGGAGCTCTGGGTTGAAATAACAAGCGGTTTTAAATCACTGATAACTCCGGCGGCATTCTGATAGCGC
>JADFLZ010000467.1 GCA_022564135.1 Candidatus Zixiibacteriota bacterium | reverse complement strand
CTTGTATGCTTTCGGCATCTGTAGCCGAAACACCAAAATTAAGATTTACTTCTTCATTTGTTGTCTGCCCCCCTATTGGATTTAGCACAGGCAACTGATTACCGGCATCATTGACTGTTATAGTTACTACTTCACTATCTACAGCCGATGAATCATCTGTGGCGTAAAATGTTACATTGTACGTCCCTGATTGTAAAAAGTCTGGAGTCCAGTCAAATGAACCGGTGCCGTTTGCGTTATCTGTGAAAGTTGCACCAGTTGGAAGTGCTGAAGTTGTCAGTGCGGGAAACGCGCCTTCTGCATCAGTGGCTGAAACACTAAAACTAAGCAGAACATTTTCAACAGTTGATTGCGCTCCAATTGGGTTGAGAACCGGTGGCTGATTTATGTCATTTACAGTGATAGTTACTACTTCAGAATCAACCGCAGCAGAGTCGTCAGTAGCATAGAAAGTGACATTATATATTCCGCCCTGAAAACTATTTGGCTGCCAGGCGAAATCACCGCTTCCGTCTCCATTGTCAATAAAAGTCGCACCGGTTGGAATATTACTGGCGCTTAAGGATGGAATCGACTCTGTATCCGTTGCTGTTACAGTGAAATTGAGGTTTTGAACTTCGTTAACACTTTTTGCACCAATTGAATCCAAAATCGGTGGTTCATTACCCGATTCAATGACTGTTATCGTGACTATTTCGCTGTCGGCCAGACTGCCGTCCGAAGCAATAAACGTTACATTGTAAACTCCTGCCTCAGCGAATCCCGGTGTCCAGCTAAACGAGCCGGTATCATTGCCATTATCAATATAGCTGGCTCCCGCTGGAAGGTTCACAGCGGTTAATGCCGTAATTGTAGCATTGGGATCATTGGCGGTTACATCAAAACTCAAAAGCTGACCTTCGGTCACAGCTTTAGGGCCTATCGAATCAAGTACCGGCGGCTGATTGACTTCAAGCGTCAACCGCAATTCAATCGCGTCGACAAAGTAAGTGATGTTATCACCCCCCTGGGCAGTCGAGACACCGCGCATTCTTACCTGGAATCCATTAAGCTGGCTGGCAGATGTAATGGCAGTCGCAGAAAATGGACCAAACGTTGTCAGAGTCGCAGGAACATTGGCGAACGATTCAAAAGGAACAAAAGTTGTTCCGTCGAAATACTCGAGTACCAAACTGTCATTGGAATATCCCGATTGCCTATGAGTAATAAATATTTCGGCAGAAGATATGACAGTCCCGGCATTGACCGTATTGTCAAAATCAAAAGTCCAACTGTCGAGGCTTTGCGCTAATTTGCCGGTGATGCTTGCTTCCGTTCCGTCGGGAGTACCGTGGGAGTTAATTTCGGAAGTAATCGTAGCTGAACTAATAGAGCTATTGACATATAGCGACTCAGCGGATGGTATTACTCCGGCATCATTAACAGTAATCGTCACCACTTCACTATCAACCGCCGTGCTGTCATCGGTGGCATAAAACGTTACATTGTAAGTGCCCGCCTGAGTTGAATCGGGTGTCCAGTCAAAGCTTCCGGTACCATTGCCGTTATCAGTAAAGATTGCGCCGGTCGGAAGTGCCGAGGTAGCTAAAGTCGGAGTACTCTCAATATCTGTTGCTGAAACAGCAAATGATAACAGAACATTTTCATTGATCGACTGCGCCCCAATGGCTACAAGTACCGGCAACTGGTTACCCGCATCGTTGACTGTGATCGCGACAATTTCAGAATCTACTGCCGTACTGTCATCAGTAGCATAAAAAGTTACATTGTATATACCGGACTGCAGGAATGTCGGGGTCCAGTCAAAGCTTCCCGTACCATTGCCATTATCTATAAATACTGCACCAGTCGGTAAAGTCGAGGTTGTTAAAGTCGGAGTACTCTCTATATCTGTTGCAGAGACACCAAAACTTAGCAGAACATTTTCAGTTGTTGACTGCGCCCCAATCGCAGAAAGTATCGGCAACTGGTTGCCACCGTCAGTAACTGTTATCGTGACAACTTCACTATCAACCGCCGATGAATCATCAGTTGCATAAAATGTGACGTTATAGGTGCCGGCCTGGGTCAAATCTGGTGTCCAGTCAAAGCTTCCGGTACCGTTACCATTGTCTATAAAGACTGCACCTGTTGGAAGTGTTGATGTTGTCAGAACCGGCGTGCTCTCTATATCTGTTGCAGAGACACCAAAACTTAACAGAACATTCTCGGTAGTTGACTGAGCGCCAATGGCTGCAAGTATAGGCAGCTGATTGCCACCGTCAGTAACTGTTATCGTGACAACTTCACTATCAACCGCCGAGGAATCATCCGTTG
>JADFLZ010000466.1 GCA_022564135.1 Candidatus Zixiibacteriota bacterium | reverse complement strand
AGGCAGGTCGAAAAAACTGTAAGACGCATTGGCCCTGGGGTAGTCAGAAGCGACGCTGCCCCTGCGATTCAGCCGCGCTCTGATTTTTTCGCGCTCGAGTCGCAACTCCAGAGGCAGCGGTTCTTGCGAGGTTACTTTGACAACTAATTGGGAAAGTTCTATCTCTATATTAACCGGAAACCATTTACTGAGCAAAGCCGCGTCAACGTAGATTCCGTCGGAATGAAGTTCGACCAGGGCCGCATCGTATAGACTAAGTTTCCCTTCGATGACCACTTCCCCCCGCGCTACGTCCAGTGAAAACAAGCGATTCTCCCGGAAAAACCAGCCGGTCGCCTGTCCCGAGACGTGGTCAACATCTATGGCGAACTCCAGCGCATAAAAAACATCTGCTATCGAAAGCAGGACGCCGCCACGATGGCTGTAACCGATCAGCCCATCGCTCAAAACGTATTTGCCCAGGCGCATTTCAAGCACCAGCAGTTCTTCGTCTGAACGTTCCACGACAATCAGGGAACTGTTTGGTGAACTTTCGACAGTTGTTTCGCTAAAGGCAGATTTTGAAAATGTCAGAAATAGAAAGACTAATAAAATAGCCGGCAGACTGCGGAAAACTCCGATAAAGTTCGCACACCGAACTTTAAGGAACATTCACTTCTGCCTCGGCCAGCAGTTCGGCGCCAATTTCGCGAGAGGACCGGTAAGCTATTTGCAGCTGCCCGTTCTGAAAATCCACCCCATCGGGTATTCTCAAGCCCAGCAGCACTGTTCGAGTCGGATAAGGGCTCAAAACCCCCAGGCCGCGTATGAGGCCGACTACGCTTTGCTCCTCCCCTGAGCTGGGAACAAAAGTGACGATTATATCGCCATAGACCGATTTGTTGCCGCTGCGATTCAAGCGCATAAATAGCGTGGGTCTTTTGGTGGTATCTTCCGGTAAAGTAAGTTCGAGGTCACTGAGAGTCATGGTTGCGGTCAGCTCTCCGTGGCGGGCAATGACCGGAATGGTTATGGCAAAAAGCGTTTTGATCTGAATTTGCAGCTCCCCTTCTTCGAGAGCAGGCTTCTCTATATTTTCTTCAGAAGTTTCTGAAGGCAGTGTCCGAAACATAAGGTGCGAGCGGTACTCACCTTCGGCCAGATTGGCCGGCTTGCGCAAGAGCAGTCGTATTATCTGCGAGGCGCCCGGCTCCAGAGTCACCTGCCGGGGTGAATAACGAATCATCGGGTCGGCAAATAGCTCACCCTGACCCGGTTCTTCGATATCTTCGTAGGAGCCGTTTTCGAGCATTCGCATATTCTTAAATGACACCCGATAGGTAGCCGCAACCGAGCTGGTATTAATCAAAGTAACCAGATCGCTGCGTTTGCGCCCCTCGAAAAATATACGTGTGGGAGTAACTGTCAGCCCGCCCTGCGCTCGTGCGATTGAAGCTGGATAGCTTGCCATGAAAGCTGCAAACAGAAACAGCACAGCCCCTGAGCGGAAACAGGCATACTTATTCTGTTCCGCCAGACGCTTATCCGGCGATTGTATTTTCTGTACTTTCATTCAATTCAAAAAAATAGCTATTTCAAAAAACACGGCTGCTGCTCACAGCATTGTCCGGTGATTTCTCCGAATCAATGCCGTGGGCAGACCGTTTGTCTTGTATTAATAATCTGCAGTCATAGTAATCACCGCGTCATTATGAAACTTTACCAGCACATTAGAACAGATCTCCAGCACTCCACCTACTTCTACTTCCAATTCCCCAAAAGCGTCAAGAGCGCGCCTACTGGCGGGATGGACATCGGAGCTTGCTGAGACCGTCAGCGTCAAAACGCCGGCGCCCAGCTTGACCACTGAGCCCGCGCCGGTGATCTGGCCGGTATAGGTGCCGTTGTCGGTCTGGGTGAAACGTACCAGCCCGTCATTCTGGACATTGTTGACGTTGGCGGAGGCCGGCGTCTTTGTCGGCAGGCTTTGCGCCCGCGCCTCGAGGATGCCGGTCGGATTGACGACCAGGTTGCCGGTGTAGCCGGCATTGTTCCCGGTCAGCGCCAGCACGCCGTTCTTGACCGTGACGATGGTGAAGCCGCTCAGGCTGCCGGATACGGTCCACTGACCAAGTCCGTCCTTGGTCAGCGTGCTGAAATTGGTGATGCTGCCGGGCAGCGTGTCGTTCGATCCCGCCGCACCCTGCAAGGTGAGATTGTTGACGCCGCCACCGCCATTGATGCCGCCGGACGCGGTCGACCCGGCCTCGAAGATGAGATCGTCATTGCCGCCGCTGAAGGAGAGGTTGCCGAGGATCTTCGCGCCGGTGCCGATGAAGAC
>JADFLZ010000001.1 GCA_022564135.1 Candidatus Zixiibacteriota bacterium | reverse complement strand
TTACTTTCGTCCGGTGAAAGAACTCACACTTATCATCGACAGGTTTTTCTGGGGTTACAATCACGCTGGTTATCACATGACTAATATAATTCTTCACACTGCCAACACGCTGTTAGTATTCGTTCTGGCTACACGAATCCATTTTGAGCGTTCAGCAGCGTTTATCGCAGCGCTCCTCTTCCTATTGCATCCTATTCACAGCACTTCCGTTTACTGGATTACAGGCCGCACTGATATTTTGTGCACTTTCTTTTATCTAACCGGACTGGTTTTCTTCATTAATTACTACAAGTCCTGTAAATTAATGACGTTACTGTTCTCGATAGGAAGTTTTCTGCTTGCTCTACTTTCGAAAGAAATGGCAATATCATTTCCTTTAGTCATTACCGCTTATGTGATGGCATTTACTTCTGATAAACGGCAAATGCTTAAACAATCAATTCGCTCAACGTGGCCTTTCTGGGCTCTTATAGTCTTATATGCCGTGTTCAGGTTGATTATTGCAGGTCCAGATGTTCTGACGGGACAAGTACACACAAACCTTGAGATTACAAATTTGATAAGGAACCTGTCAATATTTATTGGCCTCTTGGTAATTCCCGGTGGACATATTGAAATCAGCAACTTTCTCAAATCCAACCAACAAGTATTCACGGTCTTAACCTTCGCAAGTCTCTTTATCTTGCTGTTTTTAATCAGGGTGCTATTAAAGCGAAAAGAAACATTGTTTTTGACTCTTTTCGTTCTACTCACTCTCTTGCCGGTAATTAGGTTAGCAATGCGCTGGTATTTGTACTTGCCTTCAGTCGGATTCTGCCTGTTAGTAGCTTATTCGATTTGGAAGCTCCAGAGCCAGAAGGGCAACCGGAGAAAAATCGCTTTTCTTGCCCTCACAGTAATACTTCTTACATATTCTACCTTTCTGATCGTCGAACAAAGCCGCTGGCTAAAATCCGGTCAGATTTCAAAGCACGTAACCTATTTGATAGCCGAAAAGATGGCCACTGAAAACCTGTATAGTTGCTTTCTATTAAGTGTCCCAGCAGAATACAAGGAAACACTTACATTAATTCACGGTCTGGAATCTCTGGTTAACCTCCGTCTTCGATCGGATTTTGGTTATACGTTACCTGCAAAGATTATATCTGCAACATTGATTTCAGTTCGAAGTGATCAGGACGCTTCTTTTGATCAATTAGTGGAACATAGGAATGCTACTTTCAGACTCTCGCTTAAAGATTCACCGTCATTTTTCATATTTCCCGACCAGGCTGAGATCGCGATTTATCATGTCAGACCCGAAATCGGTTCAAAGTTTTCCTACAGTACATATGATATAATAATAAGAGGCTTGAACAAGGCTGGTGAGGTGGATGAGTTAGATGTAATATTCAGCAAACCCGGTAAAAGAATCTTTGAGTTGATATCAGACGACAAGATTAGAGTAGAACCAATTGATTGAAACCTGAAGCTAAAATCGACGGTGTTATTCTGACCGCTTAAGGAAGACCAATTTAAAAACCAATTACCTTCTAAGCGTCTCTATTAGCTGTCTGTTGTAATAATCAAGCAAAGTCTCACGTCTGACAACAGCTACAACTTTCTCTTTACCGGCTTCTCCGGTTACGACCGGCAACATCCGCAAATCTTTGACTCCAAACAGTTGATAGGCTTTTTCCAGAGTGTCGTCGCCTGCCACCACTAAAGTATCCGGCCGGACCAAATCCTGGGCTATGATCAGATAGTCAAGAGAGTGCTGGCTCAAATGCGCTCTTATATCCTGAAAAGAAATAACGCCTTGGAGATGCTGATCATTATCAATTACCACAAAATATGACTCGTTGGTCTGTTCTAATTTTTGAAAAATACCGTGCAGAGGAGTTGCCGAAGTTATCGTTTCAAAGTTCGGGTCCATAATTTCTGAGACCTTGTGAGCCCGAAGGATATTGACATCTTTACCTCCGCGGATATCAATGCCTCTCTTGAACAATTTTACGGTGTAGATAGAATGGGGGAAAAGCCTGCCGGCTACTAAGGCCGCAAAGACAACCGTCACCATCAGCGGCAGAATAATCCGATAGTCAGAGGTCATTTCAAAAATTATCAGAAGAGCTGTCATCGGTGCATGAGTTGTTGCCGCCACCATGCCGGCCATGCCTACCAGAGCGTAAGCTCCCGGAGAGGCCGTAACTCCCGGGAACAGATAATTGACCAGAAAGCCAAAGGCTCCTCCGGCTACTGCGCCCATAAAGAGCGATGGTGCAAAGATACCCCCGGAGTTGCCGGAACCGAGTGTCAGACTCGTAGCTAAAATTTTCATAACCACCAAAATCAGCAGAATCGCCACTCCCATTTCTCCGTAAAGTGTCAAACGAATAGTCTCGTAACCATCAGCCAGGACTTGCGGATAAGCCAGAGCAATAATTCCCAGCAGCAGCCCGCCCAGAGCAGGTTTGGCCCAGCCGGGCAGGAATTTAATTTTCTCAAATATAGTTTCAAACCAGTCCAGCGTGCGGGTAAAGCCTACCCCTAACGAGCCCATGACGCCGCCCATAGCCATGTACAGCGGAATCTCCCAGGCCGAAACCAGCGAGTATTCGGGCACATCAAAGGCCGGATGGTCACCGAGAATTGATCTGGTCACCACCGAAGCAACTACCGATGAAAGAATCACCGGCGAAAAAGTTTTGATAGTAAAATCACCTAAGATAATTTCGAGCGAAAATATGACGCCTGCTATCGGTGCATTAAAGACCGAAGCAATCCCGGCCGCAGCGCCACAGCCGACTAAAATTTTGACGCGGTCACCGGACATTCTGAAAAGCTGACCGATAGTAGAGCCGATAGCCGAACCAATCTGCACGATTGGTCCCTCTCTGCCGGCCGAACCGCCCGAGCCGATACAGATAGCCGAAGCAATAGTCTTGGCCACCGCGACCCTCGGACGAATAATCCCGCCAAGCCGCGCTACCGCGTTCATTACTTCGGGTACTCCGTGCCCTTTGGCCTCACGCGCAAAATTATAAACAATAGGTCCGACCAGCAGGCCGCCCAATAAGGGAATAAGCGGCAGCCAGAATTTTATGCTGCCTTCGCCCATTACCCCGGTCAGCACCTGATCGGTCAGACCAAAAAAGATACTGTTGAAATATTCAATCAGCGCAATAAAACCCAGAGCGCCAAGGCTGGTAGCCAGACCGACCACAATCGACAGCACAATCAACAGGTTGGTGGTAGTGAACTTGAACTTATTTAGTATTCTCTCAATTGTCATATAGATTGCTAAGCTATCGAGAATCGCTCGCCTCTTCAAGAATTAAATCTTGAATTTAAGCAGTTGCTTGACTTGTCCGGCCAAATGCCCGATTTTTTGCCCGTTGCTGATTCCTGATTTCAGAAATTAAATGAGGTAAAAATTGCGTAGCAGCGCTGATGTTGTCATTATCGGCGGCGGAATTATCGGATTCTCCGTTGCCTTTCATTTAGCCAGAGCCAAATTCGGCCAGATTGTTGTGGTCGATAAAGGATCAACTATCGGTGATGGTTCCACTTCACAGGCAGCCGGTGGCATCAGGGCACAGTTTGCCCAAAAAGCAAATATAGAAATGTCGATTATTTCTGAAAACTTCTTTGAGAATTTCGAAGAAGAGACCGGCCATGAGGCTCTGTTTGAGCAGGTCGGCTATCTCTTTTTACTTTCAGATGATGACCAGGTAAGCTCGTTTAAGAAAAGCTATGAGTTGCAAAAATCGCTCGGTCTGCCGGTCGAACTATTAAAACCTGACGATATTGCCAAAATCGTGCCCCATGTCAGACTCGACGACATCAAGTTAGGCACATTCTGCAAAAAAGACGGCATCTCTGACCAGTGGGAATTTTTGAGCGGTTTTGAAAAGGCTGCCAAACAGATGGGCGTGGTGGTCGAACTCGAGGCTGAAGTTGAGTCGATTGATGTCGAATCCGGCAAAATTTCTGGCGTTCGAACCAAACGAGGCCATATCAAAACTCCGCTGGTAATCAACTGCGCCGGACCATACGCCAAAGTGATTGGTAAAATGGTCGGCGCCGAGGTTAAAGTTGAGCCGTATAAAAGACAGATAGTCAATACTGCTGAACTTGATTTTTTAAAAGCGGGTATCCCCATGGTTGTCGATGTAAAATCCGGGCTGTACTGCCACAAAGAAGGCAGCGGCCTCTTGTTGGGCTGGGCGGATAAAGAGAGAGAGCCATCGTTTGATATCTCAGTTGAGCCGGACTATACCGATGCGATTTTAGAAAGGGCACTTGACAGAATTCCCCAGCTGGAAACAGCAAAGATTGCAAACCAGTGGGCCGGGCTTTACGAAAGCACGCCTGACCATCAGGCAATAATAGGCTGGGAGTCAAAAGTTGAAGGAATGTTTCACTGCTGCGGCTTTTCCGGTCATGGCATAATGCACGCACCGGCGGCAGGACTGGTTACTGCGGAAATTCTGGCAGGTAAAGAGACCACGATTGATATTTCTTCTTATGCGCCAGAGCGTTTTGCTAAAGGGGAATTTGTAGTAGAATCAAATGTAATTTGATTTTTAGAAATGAAAAATGAATAAGAAAGTCAGACATTTGCTCTCGGTAGCAATATTGATTGTTCTTGGAACCTTTTATCAAAACTCATATTCAGGTACTTTCAATCCGTATGAGACTAAAGAGCTAAGTTTTACCATAAAAAGTGACTCTTTACGACTATATGGTGACTTACAAATCCCTCCATTTTTTTTGGACCAGACGCCCTTGGTAATCGCTTTACATATGAACCGGAATAATTCGCGAAGTTATAATGATTTTATTTCGTTTGTTGACGGAAATATTTGCGGCGGAAATCCTGTAAAAATGTACTATTGCCCTTATATCATAGCTTTTGACCTTAGGGGCCACGGACGTTCTACGACAAAAGGACAGGATACAACTACTTACGAAGACAGAGATGAGAACGAATATAAGAAAATTCCTTCCGATATAGCGTATGCAGTTAATGAAATGCTCTCGGACACTTCCTTGAATATTGATACTAATAGGATTTATGTTATTGGGGCTTCAGTAGGTGCAAATGTCGCAATAATGCTCACAGAACATTTGCCTATTGTTTCAAAAGTAGTCATGCTCTCACCTGGAGAAAAATATATAGGACTCGAACCAGCAAGGGCACTGAAACTGTTTGACGGAAAAGTATTGATATTTGCAGGCAAAGAAGATAACTACTCTTACCATTCTTCACAGAATTTTGCAAAAATTGATACAACCAGAATAGAATTAGAAATACTTGAAACTGGAAATCACGGAACCAATATCATCAATAATGATTCAACTGCAATGAAACGCATGGTGAATTGGTTACTCTTATATGAGTAGCAAATTAACTTCTAAGGTTCTTCGCCCTCTGACAAATCAAGCATATTAGATCCTTCGGTGTATTCAACAGTACGCGAATGAGTCAGTTTTAAAAGTTTCTGAGTAACATCTTTAATCTTCAGAGCCGATGCTTCGACAACTTTTAGTTTAGCGATAGTATCCGGGTTCAAGTTTTCCTGTCTGGCCAAAAGCAGCTGCACGTTGCCCAGTATAGCAGTCAGCGGATTGTTGACCTCGTGGTTTACTGTTACCGCCGTTTCGGTAATAGCACTAAGCCTCGCTTTTTCTATTGACGCCTTAGAAGTTGCCGGGCCAAGCTCAGTCTGATCAGCCGCCAGAGATAAAGATAGTATCGATGTCAGAGTTTCTAAAAATGAAGTGTCAATATCTGAGCGGAGTTTTCCTTCCTGAATTCCGATAAGCGCCCCGAATAGTTTGTCACCGTGACGAAGCGGAATGGTAAACAAATGGTACGGCTTTTTTCCGCCAAACGACATAAAGGCAGACATAAGATTTTTTTCCAGCCGCAGCGACTGAAAGAGATCAGACTCGGCCGTCAGCAGTTTTTTCTGGCTGGTCTCGCCGGCAGCAAACGAGACGTTTACCGTCGGCTTCATTTTGTCATCCCAGAGAAACATAGAAGCAGCCGTCAACCCGACCAACCGGGCAGAGTTTTCCAAAAGCCACTGAGCATACTGGTTTAGGTCTTCCCGGTCTGCTGAGGCAATAGCCAGTCGGTTGATGAGTAAGAGTTTTTCCTGTTCGTTCGATTTCAAAATTATTCTCTGGTTTGGCTCATATAGCCAAATTAGCAAAAGCAGTGCCTTTGATTCTAAGGGCGGCTACTGAGCGGCAGTAATTTCCTGAACCTCTATAATACCTTGTAAACAGGGCGTTTTCCAGCCTTTTTTGTGCCTTCTGAGTTTGCCTCTGACCGGCTCAGACATATCAGAACTTTCGCAACCAACCAATTGGCAAAAGTTTGCAGGAAATAGGAGTTAAACGGTTTGACTTATGGCAGCCCAGCAGTTATGCTCTTTTTTCTTAAAAGACGAGCGAAATTAAGGAGACTATGCTCGAACCGGTAATAAACGATAAGTGCGGAGTTTTTGGGATTTTCCGCCATACCGATGCCGCCGAATTAACCTTTTTCGGCCTCTATTCGCTGCAGCACCGGGGGCATGAGTCTGCCGGAATAATCAGTTCGGACAAAGGCAAAATCTACCTGCACAAAGGCATGGGGCAGGTATCCGAAGTTTTTTCCGATAAAGCAAACCTGAAAAAATTAAAAGGCAATATTGCCATTGGTCATACCCGCTACTCTACTACCGGCGCCTCATCATTGATAAACATCCAGCCATTTCTGATTACCAACCGGGGCAAAGTACTGGCAGTTGGACATAACGGCAACCTGACCAACGCCCTGGAACTGCGCACCAGCCTCGATGCCAAAGGCTCAATATTTCAGACAACTTCCGATACAGAAATAATTCTGCATCTGGCTGCTCTTTCAAAAAAGAAAACAAGTATTGGTCGTATATGTGACTCGCTGACAAAAATTAAGGGCGCCTATTCTCTGGTTTTTATGACCGAAGATTCTATTATAGCGGTCAGGGATGAATATGGTTTCAGGCCTCTGGCTCTGGGGAAACTCGGTAAATCGTGGGTAGTAGCCTCAGAAACCTGTGCTTTTGATATAATCGGAGCCAAGTATGTCCGCGATATTGAACCGGGTGAAGTACTGGAGATTACAAACAAAGGACTTAGTTCATACTACCCGGTCAAGTCTACCAAAACCGCTTTTTGTATCTTTGAGTATGTCTATTTTGCCAGACCCGATTCGAAAGTGTACGGCGCCAACGTCGATAAAGTCCGCCGCCGTCTGGGTCGAGCGCTGGCCAGGGAGCATCCGGCAGATGCTGATATAGTAATCGGTATCCCTGATTCGGCTAATACGGCCACTCTGGGTTACGCCGAAGAAAGCGGGATTCCCTTCGAAATCGGTCTGATAAGAAACCATTATGTAGGACGGACTTTTATTGCTCCTGACCAAAAAATCCGAGACCTTGATGTCAGAGTAAAATTTAACGCTGTCAAAGGAGTTATCGAGGGACGCCGGATTGTTGTCGTTGATGATTCAATTGTCCGCGGAACTACTTCCAAAAAGCTTGTTAAGATGCTCCGGGATGCCGGCGCCAAAGAGATCCATTTCAGGGTCAGCTCTCCCCCGATTATTTCGCCTTGTTTTTTCGGGATCGATATGCCCACCAAAAAAGAATTGATAGGCGCCAACAAATCGATCAAGCAGATAGAAAAATACATTGGGGTGGATTCTCTTAGGTACCTCTCGCTGGATGGGATGCTTTCTATGTCTTCGCTGCCTAATGCCTCTTTTTGCTCCAGCTGTTTTTCCGGAAAATATCCGATCAAAGTCCCCAAAATAAATGGTAATAAGCTGCGGCTTAAGCCTATTGCCGTTGACTCTATCAGCTAAGCTCTTATAAGCTCTCAATTGACAAATCTGAGTCCGATACTATATTTACGGGTAGCTAAGAAACAGTTCGCCTGTTTCTTGCTTACTTAGAATTGTTGACCCGCCAGAATTACAGGACAGTAGTTTTTGAAATGAAAATTGTAAGAGTAATCATTTTCTTGTCATTCCTGCTAACCGGCAATGCCGGGGCTGCTACCCCTGGAATTCTGCCTGCCCAGGCACCTCTTGATACTGCCATAAAGAAAAGAGCTCTGCCTGAAAAACCCGGTCTGGTTTCGATAAGCAGCAGCGTGCAGATAGATTATCTGATTGTTAAATTCAAAGACGAATATCAGGTTCGTTTTAACGGCAGTTTATTATATTCTAAAACAGGCACAAGCACTGCCCAGACCAACAGCATCCTCCGGACATATCTTAGTTCACAGCTCGAACCGCTGATAGAACAAAACTCTCTGGATAAACTTGAGACCAAGTTCAGATATTTGTCTTATAAAGCCAAGCAGCAACTGGCTGATTTTAACTCGTACTATAAAATTCAAGTTCAGTCGCCTGCTGCAGCTGAAAACCTGATAAACTCGCTGAATAAACTGGACATCGTAGAGATTGCTTATTTTCAGCCCAAACCGGAACCGGCCGGAATTTTCAGCTCATCTGCTCTGCCCGACTACCAGCCCAATCAGGATTATCGCGAAGCTGCCCCTGACGGCATCGACGCCGATTTCGCCAATACGCTGGCCGGCGGAGATGGCACGGGAATAAAGATTATAGATATAGAAGGCAGCTGGAATTTCTCGCACATAGATTTGAGCAAAGCAGCCGGAGTACACATAGCCGGAGAGCTGATAATTAATCCTGATTGGAGAAATCACGGTACGGCTGTTATCGGTCAATTAATAGCTGATGATGACAGCCTTGGGATAGTCGGTATCTGCCCGGGAGCCGATATCGGCACAATTTCAATCGGCAGCATGTCCACCTCGGCTGCAATACTGACTGCCGTAGATAATCTGAACGCCGGCGACATGATTTTGATTGAACTTCATGCTCCCGGCCCTCATTTCAATTTTGAGACCAGGCTCGACCAGCTCGGGTATGTCTGCATGGAATACTGGCAGGATGTATTTGACGCCATTCAGTACGCCTGGGCAGCCGGAATTGTTGTCATTGAAGCAGCAGGTAACGGAGCCGAAGACTTCGACGATGCCGGTATATACGGCCAGCTGTTTGATACCAGCTATCGTAACTCTCACGCAATTATTGCCGGTGCCGGCCACCCTCCGGTTGATATGAATGATCTTGAAGAAGAATCTTTTTCGAACTATGGTGAGCGTGTAAATATTCAAGGCTATGGCTCTGACATTTACACTACCGGCTACGGTGGGCTTTACAATGGAGGCGGTGTCGAAGACTCTTTCTATACTGCTACCTTTGGAGGAACATCTGGCGCTTCGCCGATAGTAGCCGGAGCCGCCGCCTGTCTACAGGGACGTTACCAGGAACTTTATGGAACTTATATGACCTCCGACCAGATAAGAGATATAATAGTAGCTACCGGGACTCTTCAAAAAGGCAACCTGACTAAACTTATCGGTCCACGCCCGAATTTGGCGGCAGCTTTTGCAGCATTAAATCCTCCGGCTTCAATCTATGCTGAACCAATTTTTATCGACACCAGCCTGAGCGAAGATTCAACTGCTATAACACAAGTCTGGCTGTACAACAGATCGAGCTCCGATGTTTTTGATTTTGAAATAACCAGCAATGATACACTCACCAAACAATCGACCGCTGACTGGCTGCAAGTATCACCGGCTATTGGCATGATTTTTCCGCTCGATTCGGTGGAAATCGTGGTCACCATCGACGCTACTCTGGCTGGTGACCGAATAGCCAAGTATAAGGGTCTGCTGAAAATCAACTGGGGCGTTTCGGCCGGAGCCAAAGACTCGCTGATTTTGCTGCCGGTCTTTCTGGAAGTTCCCTGTTTTGATACCAGTTACTATTTCATATCGTCCAAAGATTCCAGCGGGCTGGAATTTAACTGGGTTTCAGCCAGAGACCTGGGTTTAAAAGTAAGTAATACTTCGTACTACGGCACGGGTTCTAATCCTCTCGACGACGGCACCACCGGTCCCTGGGCGATAGGCTTTACTTTTCCATTTTACGATGCTGACTATAATTCAATTTATATCGGCGTCAATGGTGCGCTGTCTTTTACTAATACCGATCTGAATTTTGACGGCTTTTTCGGGCCACTTTCTATACCGAATTCGGATTTCTCTACTTTAATCTCTGTTTTCTGGAATGATTTGATCTTCGATACCGATTTGACTCCGGCCTCGGGGCTGTTTCTCTACCGCAGCCCGACTCTCGACACTCTGGTAATAGAATGGTACAAGCCCGGGAATTTTGTAGTGCCGCTTGATTCTACCGCCAATTTTGAAATTATTCTTACTGCCGACGGCAAAATAACCATGCAGTATCTATATGCTGACAGCAGCAACTTGAATCTGACGGCTGTTATCGGAATTTCCGCAGTGGAGTGTGCCGCGCTGAACTATTTCGATAAAAACGTACCGCCTGAAAATATCGTTAATCCGGGTGACGCTGTTCAGTTTGTCAGTAATCTCTGGGATTATGCTCTGGCGGGTGATGTTCAGCCTGACGGCGCTACCAACATTCTCGATCTAACTTTCATGGTCGATTTCATATTCAGAGGCGGCGACCCCTCTGACCCCTTTATATTGGGCGACGCCAACTGCGACGGGGCCTCTTTGCAGATTTTAGATCTTACTTATCTGGTAGATTTTATTTTCAGAGGCGGACCAAAGACCTGCAATTTTATACTGCGCCACAATTAGAGAAAAGCAAAAATCGCCGCTTGAGAAAGCTCAAGGAGTTTTTCGGGAAAAATACCCAACCCCAGAGTTCCGGCCAGTGTAATCAGCAGTACAGCAATCATAGCAGGCGTATATTTGACAGGTGCGAAAGTACCCTCGAACTTCTCCAGAAAACTAACTTTTACCACCCGCAGATAATAGTAGACTGATATAAAAGAATTCAAAACACCTATGACAGTCAGCCAGATAAAGCCGCCATCAATGGCAGCTGTAAACAGATAAAATTTGCCGATAAAGCCAACTGTGGGTGGGAAACCTGCCAGCGCCAGCATGAAGACAGTCAGCGCCGCAGACAAATAAGGATGAGCTTTAGAAAGACCCGAAAGCTCGGAGAGTTCGGATTTGCAGCCGCTGCGTATCTCAAGCTGAGTGATGATGGCAAAACTTCCCAGGTTAAAAAGCGCGTAAGCAAACAGATAAAAAATAGCCGCAGACATTGCCGCCGAGCCGCCGACAGCTAAAGCTACCAGTATATATCCGGCGTGGGCAATTGAAGAATAAGCCAGCATTCTTTTAATGTTCCCCTGCCTTAATGCCAGTATATTTCCGACAGTCATGGTCAGAACAGCCAGCATCCAGAAAATATCAGAGATAAATTCCATGTCTTCGAACCCGAAATTAAAAATGCGCAGCAGTGCCGCGAATCCGGCAGCTTTTGGTCCGACGGAAAAAAATGCAGTAACAGGCGTTGGTGCCCCCTGATAGACATCGGGCACCCAGGAGTGGAACGGGACCGCCGCAACTTTAAAAGCGAAACCTACTAAAGTCAGCACGGCACCGGCATTAAAGTAGAGCCGATAATTTTCACCTATGAACTGAAAGTCGGCAGCTATTCGCCGCAAATCGGTAGTGCCCGACGATCCGAATATAAAAGCGATGCCCATCAGCAAAAAGCCGCTGGCGAAGGCTCCCATTATCAGGTATTTGATGCCGGCTTCGTTAGACTCCAGAGAGCGCTTGTCCATGCCGGCCATGACATACAGCGGCACCGACATAATTTCCAAGCCCAAAAATATTACGACTAAATCGGTTGTCGAAGCCATGACCATCATGCCCATTGTAGAAATGCACAGAAGAGCATAGAACTCCGGACGGTCAATATTTTTGGCCACAAAATAGCGGCGACCTATCATGAGAATAAGCAGAGATGAAACTACGAATAAAATTTTGAATACAACCGTGAAATCATCACAACTGACCATTCCAAAAAATCCGGTCTTGGGATTGCCCATCTGCTCTATGGAAATAATCAATGAGACCAACAGCCCTAAAGTAGCGATTATGGGCGCCATATTTCTCATTCTCTCGTTATAGACAGAGACCAGAATTATAAACGCCGCCACCAGCAGAGTGATCTCAGGCGCTATGATGCTAAAATCTATCGATGCCGCGGTAGTATCAAACATATCAGTTTTAGTTTCTTTGTGCGGCGACCGCCGCAGCTAATTTAGAAACCTCAGCCACCTCCAAATCCGGCCGTGACCTGGCCGTCTTCGATTATCACCGGCACTATTTCCTGACCTTTGGTCAGTTTCAGAACTTCTTCTTTGGCACCGGGGGTGTCGTGAATGTCTATTTGCCTGAACTTTGTCCCCTGCTCGGTGTAATGCTTTAAGGCCGCCGCACAATAGGGACAGCCTTGCTTGGTATAGATTGTCACTTCGCCGGAATTACTCATTTTACTTTCTCCAGTCTATCTTCAATTGTAGCGTCATAGTTATAATCGCTTTCTTTAATACTTTCAACAAATTCAAATTTGCTGTTTTTGCCAGCCGAAGCCCGACTCTGCATTTGCTCCTGAACTAGTCTGATAGACGGGCTTAGTCTGTCAAAGAGCGGCTTGGGATAAATACCAATCCAAAATATGAGCACGACCAGCGGTATCAAAATAACTTTTTCTCTCAATGACAGATCCAGCAGCTTTTCGTTTTTGGGATTGGTCAGTTTGCCGAAGACAACTCTCTGGTACATCCACAACATATAGCAGGCCGACAGTATGATACCTGTCGCGGCTAATATGGCATAGGTGGCATTTACCTTAAACAGGCCCAGCAGTATCAAAAATTCGCCGACAAAGCCATTAGTCAAGGGCAGACCGATTGATGACAGAATGACAATCAGAAAAATCGTTGAAAAAACCGGCATCACTTTGGCCAGTCCGCCAAACTCACTAATCAGTCTGGTGTGGCGCCTTTCATATATCATGCCTACCAATAAAAACAGAGCGCCGGTAGAAATGCCGTGGTTTATCATCTGAATTACGCTGCCTTCAAGTGCCTGTGTATTTAAGGCAAACAGACCCAGCATCACAAAGCCCATATGCGAAACAGACGAAAAAGCCACCAGTGACTTAATATCTTTTTGGACCATAGCTACCAGGGCGCCATAGATTATGGCGATAATAGCCAAGACTGAAATATAGGGAGTGAAAGCAACAGTAGCTTCGGGGAACATCGGCATACAAATCCTGATAAAGCCGTAAGTGCCGAGTTTTAAAAGCACACCCGCCAGAATTACCGAGCCAGCAGTCGGCGCCTCGACATGAGCGTCAGGAAGCCAGGTATGAAACGGGAACAGCGGAACTTTGATGGCAAAGGCCAGCGCAAAGGCTCCGAACAACCACATTTGTGCCTGCGTCGCTATTGGCATACCGGTTAGTGCTATCATGTCAAATGAATAGACACCTGTCTGTGATTTGAATTCAAAAGCCATGTAAATAATAGCTACTAACATCAATAGAGAACCGAACATGGTGAACAGCACGAATTTTATGGCTGCATAGAGTCGTCTCTGGCCTCCCCAGAGCCCGATTATGAAATACATCGGTATCAGCATTACTTCCCAGAAAACATAGAACAGAAACAGGTCAAGCGAGCAGAAAACTCCAAGCATTCCGGTTGCCAGCAGAAGCATCGAAATATAAAAACCTTTGACAGATTTTGTGATAGATTTCCAGGAACAGAGTATGGCAGGAATCATCAGCAGCGCCGTCATCACTATCAGCAGCAATGAAATGCCATCGATGCCCATATGATAATTTATGCCCATTGATGGAATCCAGGGAACGGAAAACTCAAACTGCATCGGATGTGCAATCGGGTCAAAGGCAAAATAGAGCCATAGTGAAACCAAAAAGGTAACAAAGGCTACCAGCAAGCTGACCATTTTAATAGTATCATGCTGCTTTGACGGCACCAGCAGCAAAAGCAAAGCGCCAATAGCCGGGAAAAATGTTAAAAGAGAAAGTTCCATTATCCAGTCACCGCATAAGCTATTAAGATGAAAACTCCAATGACAAATACCGTCGCATACGACCTTACCCGGCCGGTCTGTATTGAACGCATTGTCTCAGAAATGCCTTCATACAATTTTGCCAGACCGTTTAACAGACCGTCAATCAACAAGACATCCATAATCTTCCACAAAAACAGAGAGAAATATATGAGCGGACGTACAATGACCGCCCCATAGAATTCATCAACATAATATTTGTTTAAAAGAACATTGTGAGGAGTTTTGAATTTGTCTGCCAGCGAGTCAGCCACTTTTGGGTTTTTGTTATAAATTTTGAATGCAGCAAAAATAGCCAGACCAACCAGAATAATAGTAGCGAACATCAGCATAAGTTCCATGCTGGTGTCGCTTCCGGCCGAAGTCAGCATATCTGCCGCTGCCGCCGGCTTGGCGGAAATTACCGGCTCAAGCCAGGCTTCGAAATAATTTGTTACTCCAAAAATGTGAGGCATGCCAATCCAGCCGCCGACAACTGCTAAGACAGCCAGAACCATCAGCGGTATAGTCATAAACTTTGGTGACTCATGGATATGACTTTTCGTTTTTTCGTCCATGCGCTCTTTGCCATAAAAAGTCATAAACAACAATCGGAACATATAAAACGCCGTCAGACCGGCTGTAATAAAGCCCATCACCCAAAAGATTGGGTGACCGTAGTCGGACGAAAAGGCTTGCCACAAAATTTCATCCTTGGAGAAAAAACCCGACATCAGAGGAATGCCCGATATCGCCAGAGTTGCGATAAAAAATGTCCCAAAAGTTATTGGTAGATATTTTTTTAGTCCGCCCATATAACGCATGTCCTGTTCGTCAGACATAGCGTGAATAACAGAGCCGGCCCCAAGAAACAGCAGCGCTTTGAAAAAAGCGTGAGTCATAAGATGAAAAATACTGGCAGAAAAAGCAGCCACACCGCAAGCCAAAAACATATAACCAAGCTGGCTGATAGTTGAATAGGCCAGCACTCGCTTAATATCATTTTGAACCAGTCCGATAGTCGCCGCAAAGAGCGCTGTCACACCGCCAACAATGGCAACAACCATAAGTGCATCAGGCGACAGGATAAACAGGGCATTGGCACGGACAATCATATAGACGCCGGCGGTTACCATAGTAGCGGCATGAATCAAAGCCGAAACCGGAGTAGGACCTTCCATGGCGTCCGGAAGCCAGACATATAGCGGAATCTGAGCGGACTTTCCGGCTGCCCCTACAAACAGCAGAATACAGGCTGCCGTAACCAGCGCTCCTCCTGCTACAAAAACCTCAGGGGCTCTTGCCGCGACAGTCATAAAGTCAAGCGAACCGACCTGCCAGAAAATTATGAACATGGCGATCAAAAATCCAAAATCTCCGATGCGGTTTACTATGAAAGCTTTCTTGCCGGCATCGGAGGCTGATTTTTTCTCAAACCAGAAACCTATCAAAAGATAAGAACAAAGTCCGACACCTTCCCAGCCCACAAACATAAACAGGAAATTGTCAGCCAGTACCAGTACCAGCATTGAAAATGTAAACAGATTCAGATAAGCAAAATAACGACCATATCCGGAATCATGACTCATATATCCGACAGAATAAAGATGAATTAAAAAGCCGACACCGCTTACGACCAGAATCATGATAGATGAAAGCGGGTCTAACAAAAATCCGAAATTGACATGGAAATCACCTGATGATATCCAGGTAAACAATGTCTGTTCGATTATACGTAATTCCGGCGGCAGCGCTTTAAGCTCCAGAAACGACAAAAGCGACAACAGAAACGATAGGCCAACCGTACCACAGGCAATCAGCGAGACAACCCGCTGGGGAAGTTTCCCCAATAGCAGGCCGTTGACCAGAAAGCCCAATAGCGGCAAGAGCGGTATCCAATAAATGTTTTCTGTCATCTCTTCTTTACACCTACCACTTAAGCAGACTATACTTGTCAATATTTATTGAGCGGCGGTTATTAAAAATCGTAATCACCATGGCCAGTCCGACAGCAGCTTCGGCAGCCGCGACGGTTAACACCAAAAACACGAAAGCGTGACCATCCATAACATTTAAGGCTCTTGAAAAAGCAATAATCGCCAGGTTGCCAGCGTTTAACATCAACTCCACCGACATAAGCAGAACAATAATGTTCCGCGAAATAAGCACGCCTGTCACCCCAATGCCGAAAAGTAAAACTGCTATAAACAAGAAATGCGTAATTCCAAACATATCTTAACCTGTTGCTTTGTCAGTTGACGCTTCTGCTTTAGATTCAGTTTCATCTTTATCTTCTTTTCTGGCAATAACAACCGCACCGACAATCGCAGCCAGCAGCAATATCGAAGTCAGCTCAAAAGGATAGAGGTAACGACCAAACAGCAACCTGGCCACCTGCTCGGTTGATCCGAAATTGTCAGAAGCTCCTGCAATAATTCCGGTAGGAATAGAACTTGAAAAGACGCTCGACCAGATTATAAAAGCAAACTCTGCTATAATGCCTATGGAGACAATATACTTGGTGAGCTGCGACAGCGGCGCTGACGGCGCGCCGAGGTCTTCGTCCCCTCTGAGATTTAGCAGCATTATCACGAATAAGAAAAGCACTAGGATTGCCCCGGAATAAACTATTATCAAAACAGCACCGACAAAGAGCGCTCCTAATTGAACATACAGCACGGCTTGAGCCACCAGTGAAAGTATGAAATACAAAACCGCCGCCACCGGGTTGCGCTGCATAATCATCATGACCGCACCAAACAAAGTAACCGCCGCTGAAATAATAAATATTACGCCGTCAAGGTTCATCTTGTTTTGTCAGTTACTCCGTAAACTTTTCTGACTCTTCTAAACAATGTTTTGAACGGGTTATCTTTGCGCGGGTGCTTTACCAGCATATCCTCTTTGGTCCAGATGAAGGAATCGCGATTGTCGGCACTAAATTCATAATGATGACCCATGAAAATCGCTTCTTCGGGACAGGCTTCTTCACAAAATCCGCAGAAAATACAACGAAGCAGATTTATCTCAAACACTTTGGCGTAGCGCTCACCCTTTTCGTTTTCGGCCGGCTCCATATAGATACAGTCCGACGGACAGGCTGCCGCACACAATCCGCAAGAAACACAGCGCTCGCTGCCGTCGTCATAGCGTTCCAGATATTGCCGTCCCATAAAGCGCGGGGCCATCGGCTTTTTCTTACGGGGATAATCAAGCGTCACCGGTTTTTTGAACATATGCTTCAAAACCACCAGCATACCGATTGGCATCCTGATAAATGTTCTGCCTAAGGCTGTAATTATTTCTTTCATCTTATTTTCTTCACACTCATGAGTTTTTATATAATTCCCAGGCTGCTGTCAGCATAATGTTCAATAGCGCCAGGGGAAAAAGCACTTTCCATCCAAAAGTCATTAACTGGTCATATCTAAAGCGCGGAAAAGTTGCCCGCAGCCAGATATAAACAAACATAAATACCAGAATCTTTATTAAGAACCAAAAAATTGGCGGTAACAGCGGCCCGGCCCAGCCTCCGAAAAACAGCGTCACGGCCACAGCCGATACTGCCAGCATGTTGGCGTATTCACTTATAAAAAACATCGAAAAACGCATCGAAGAATATTCGGTGTGATATCCGGCGACCAGTTCAGATTCCGCTTCGGCCATATCAAACGGCGCCCGGTTTGTTTCGGCAATCCCACAGACAATGTAAATCATAAATCCTAAGGGCTGCTTAAATATAAACCAGTTAAATAATGACCCTGATTGTAAAGATACTATTTCAGTCAATGAAAGGGTGTTGGAGACCAGAACCACCCCTACAATCGAAAGACCATAGCCAACTTCGTATGATATCATTTGTGCCGATGAGCGGATGCCGCCCAGCAGCGAATATTTTGAGCCCGATGACCAGCCGGCCAGTACTAGGCCGTACACTCCCAGCGAGGTGACTGCAAAGATGAATAAAACTCCGATTGATAAATCGGAAATAACACCCTTGGTGGCAGAAGGCAGCAGACCGAACAGATCAAATTCCGAACTAAAGGGAATTACGGCAAAAACCAGCATAGCCGGTATAAATGATACAACCGGTGCCAATGCATAGGTGATTCGTTCAACTCTGTCGGGAACCAAGTCCTCTTTGAAAATCAATTTGAGTCCGTCCGCCAGAGGCTGCAGTAAACCGTATGGTCCGGCATAAGAAGGTCCGACCCGATTCTGCATATATGCCAGAATTTTTCGCTCCATATAGGTGGAATAGGCACAGGCAGTCAGCAGCACAAAAATAAGCAGGGCGATTTTTACGAAGGTGACTATGAAAAACTCAAGCGACATAAGCTTATTCTTCCACTCTCGTTAGTTTGACGCTGTCTACTCTTTTCTTTCTCATTAAGAGCGAAGTAATCTGGGTTGAACTGAAATTTCTGGGAATAATAGCGACTTCGCTGGTTAACACAGCTGAAATTTTTGCCGGCACCACTATCTTCCCTACCGGAGATTCCACCCTGACCGGGTCGCCGTCTGCTACTCCGATTTTTGCTGCCAGGCTCTTTGACAGTTCCACATAGGCAGAGTCAGAAAAATTCAGCAGTGACGGTGACTTTTCGGTCAGATGTCCGCTGTGATGAGGGTCGTCGCAGATGAACAGAGGCACCGGATAGCCGTCTTCGGCGCTTTTCTTTTGGTATTCAATTTCAATAAAATCTTCCGGCCAGGGCAAAACAGAATTAAGGCTTAGCAGCTGCTCTATCTCTTCGCTTTTGCTCTGTTCATTTTCAAAGAGCTTAACACCTGACTGGCTGGCGATTAACTCCATTATTTCAAAGGCCGCTTTGGATTTATACTTTGGTTTTATGGCCTGTTTACCTGTCTGGACTTTTCCTTCAAGATTAATGTAGTCACCGTCGTATTCGGCCCAGCTGCAAAGTGGCAGCACGACATCGGCCAGTTCGGTGGTCTCTGTTTCAAACATATCGCAGGCTACCAGAAAATCTACATGCTCAAGTCCTTCGGAGGCGAAACCTCGGTCGGGATATAGTCTCATGGGATTCGTGCCAACAGTAATGAAACCTTTGATTTCTTCCTTTTTCATAAGGTTTATCATCGAGTCCGTATTGCGCGGCTGGCAATCGGGATACTCTCCCCAGATCTTTTTAAGCTCAGCTTTGACAATTTCATAAGGAGTTGCAGAGAGACCAAGTTTTTGAGCGCCTTTGGAGTTAGCATATCGCGACAAAACGGCCAGCTGCCCTTTGTCTTGAACACCAAAGAGCTTATTCAAATTTGACAAGGCTGCACAAATTTTATCTCTTTCTAAAGAACGGGCTACAATTTCTCCAACAATAAACGTAATTCTCTTAGCACCAGAAATAGCTTCAGCCAGTTCTTCAAATTGCTCTTTGCTAAGACCGGTCTGCTTTGCTAATTCGCCCAGACTGAGCTTTGAAATTTTTGGTTTCAGCTTAGCAGCGGCCGCTGAGTCTACCAGTTTCTTTTCTATGGCCGCTAAGCAAACGCCGTTTATGACAAGTTCATCCGTCCCCGGGCTGTAAACCATTTCGGATTTGGCAATATCGGCCGTCTTGACCGCATACGGGTTTACCGAATAGACAGTTGCCTTAAAGAAATTGACAGCGCGTCTGATTTTCAGATATTCGTTATGGTGCTCACGTATCAGATCGGTACCAAATGTTATTATCACATCAGATTTTTCTATATCAGCAATAGAAAAAGGCTGCGAGGCAGCTATCGTAAAGGGACTGTCGGTAACTGACGGCAGATAGCGATAGTCACCCCTGAAATCAATATTGTTGGATTTGAAAACTGTTCTTAATAGCTTTGAAAAACTGTAGAGGCTGGCATTATCAAGACTGGGACTGATCAGACCGCCTATGCAGACACCGCCGCTCTGGTCTTTGATTTCGCCCATATGTTTTTTTATAACGGCCAGCGCTTCATCCCAGCTGGCTTCAACTTGCTTACCGCCTTTTTTAATTAACGGAGTCTTCAGCCGGCTTTCGGAATTTACAATCTGGTAACCATAACGGGTGATATCACTCAGCCAGCCGTCATCGATATCATCGTTGCATCTGGAAGTCACCCGATATACAAAATTTTTGTGGTCTTCTTTATAAAACGTAATATTAGTACCCGAGCCGGAGAAATTGCAGATTGATGGCACCGTCTTGGTCAGCCAGACACGAATTTTATAGCGCCAGTCAGAGTTTGTCAGCGCCCCGACCGGACAAATTTCTACCAGGTTACCGGAAAAGGGATTGCTGACCTCGCCACCGGGCGTGGCATTTATCTCGGTATGGTCGCCTCTCTCAAAAGATCCGATATCGTACTCGCCGAAAGCTTCTTTGTTGGCCCTGACACACTTGTAACATAAAATGCAGCGATTTCTATTGAGAACTATCTCAGGGCCTATTTTCAGATCATCAAAAGTATCGCGCTTCTCTTCTTCGATAAAACGCATTTTGTTAAAACCAAAACGGGAATCGTCGTAACCGTGAGAAAACGTCAAGTCCTGCAAATCGCACTCGCCGCCTTTGTCGCAGGTAGGACAGTCGAGCGGATGATTTATCAGCGTAAACTCGATAACCGCTTTGCGTCCTTCTCTGACCTGCTGAGAGTTAGTGCTGACGACCATGCCGTCGGTGGCCGTTGTAGCGCATGAGACCTGAAGTTTGGGCATTTTTTCGATTTCAACATAGCACATACGGCAGGCGCCGACCGGTTTCAATTTGGCATGATTGCAAAAAGCAGGGATGACAATGCCGATTTGCTTGGCGGCATCGAAGACGCTGGTACCTTTGGGGACACTTATCTGCTGTCCGTCTATGGTACAGGTAACAGTGGCGATTGCCGTTACTTTTTCTTTTACTGCTTGTGCCATTTAAAATCCAAAATTCTGATTTACCAGACATTTTTTGTGTTCAATATGATACTGCCATTCGTCGCGCCAGTGTTTCAAAGTCGATTGAATCGGCATCACCGCCGCATCTCCCAGCGGACAGATAGTACGGCCAAGGATATTGCTGCAAATAGAATCCAGTTTTTCCAGATCATCCGGCCCGCCGCGGCCATCTTCGATTTTTTGAATAATCTGCTCCAGCCATCCGGTACCTTCACGGCAGGGAGTGCATTTACCGCAGGATTCATGGCGGAAAAACTTTATAAGTTTCAAAATCGTCCAGACAATGCAGGTATCTTCGTGGAGCACAATCACCCCACCGGAGCCAAGCATTGAGCCGGCCTCAGTTAAGGCTTCGTAATCCAGAGGCACGTCGACTTTATCAGGTGTCAGAAAAGGCGTTGAAGCTCCTCCGGGAATGACTGCTTTGAGTTTCTTGCCGTCGGAAATGCCGTTACCGTAGTTTGCATCATATATGAGTTTCTGTAGTGAAAAACCAAGCTCGACTTCATAGTTGCCGGGGCGATTGATGTGACCGGAAAGAGAAAACAATTTTGTGCCGGCAGATTTTTCAGTACCCATGGAACGGTACCAGTCGGCGCCTCTGTTAATTATGTGTGGCACCGCCGCCAGACTTTCTACATTGTTAACGATAGTAGGACATTCCCAGAGACCTTCAATTGCCGGAAACGGCGGACGAATCCGGGCCATCCCTTTTTCACCTTCGATAGAGTTGATAAGTCCGGTCTCTTCTCCGCACATGTAAGCGCCGGCGCCGGTGTGCACAATCATCTCCAGATCATAACCGCTGCCATAGATATTTTTTCCGAGATGTCCTTTGGAGTAAGCCTCTTCCATCGCTTTTTCAATCCGTTCGATACAATGGTGAAACTCGCCGCGGATGTAGCAGAACATAAGATGGCAGCCAATGGCATAGGCTCCGATAGCCATGCCCTCAATTACGACATGCGGGTCGCGCTCCATCAGCACTCTGTCTTTGCAGGTGCCGGGTTCTGATTCGTCAGCGTTGCATAAAAGATAGCGCACTTTGGGAGAATCTTTAGGGACAAAGCTCCATTTCATACCGGTTGGAAAACCAGCGCCGCCGCGGCCGCGCAGTCCCGATTTTTTAACCTCTTCGATGACCTCTTCCGGTTTCATTTTGCCCAAAACGGTTTTCCAGGCAGTATAACCGCCATGTTCCAGATAGCGCTTAAGCTGATATTGTTTTTCATCTTCGACGTACTCAAACAGGTGCAGCTTGTCGTGTCCGGCAATCTCTTTAGCGTTAGTTAAGACGGGTGAATAAAATGTCATTTTCCGTTTTTCAGACCTTCCAGTAATTTATCAAGTTTGTCGCGCGTCAAATTTTCATGAAAGTCATCATTTATCTGAATCATTGGTGCCGTACAGCAAGAGCCCAGGCATTCGACTGAAATCAAGGTGAACAGGCCGTCATCTGTAGTCTCGCCTCGTTTGATTGCCAGCTTTTCTTCAAGACGATCCACCATGGCATCGGCGCCCAAAAGAGCACATGAGATATTATTGCAAACCTGAAGCAGGTATTTGCCTCTTGGTTTTTTGGGAAACATCGTATAAAACGAGGCCGCTTCGGCAATTTCTAACTGCGGAACATTTATAATCTCAGAAATCTCTATGTAAATTTCATTGTCAACGTAGCCCAGCTGCTTGTAAGCCAGTGTCAAGGCAGGCAAGATCATGCCTTTGGCTTTCGGATACTTAGAAAGCTTATCTTTAATTATTTTGACTGTTTTTTCAGACAGTATCATCTGTCAACTTCTCCCAGTACAATATCAATTGATCCGATAGCGCAGACGACATCTGCTAACAGATGCCCTTCGGTCAGTATTGGCAGCGCGCCAAGATTCACAAATGATGGCGGCCTGACTCTTACTCTTCTCGGTATGTTGGTGCCGTCACCTGTAATGTAAAAACCGAGCTCTCCTCTAGGCGATTCTATTGCCTGATAGACGCTTCCTACCGGAGCTTCGAAGCCATCAGTTATTATTTTGAAATGGAAAATCATTGATTCCATTTTATAGAGAACATCTTCTTTGGGGGGCAATACCACTCCCGGCACGTGTGCCCGGTAGGGACCCTCGGGCATACCGTCAATAGCCTGCTCGGCTATGTTTAGCGACTGCCTCATTTCTTCCATTCTGATTAAATATCTGTCATAAGCGTCGCCGTTTTTACCTAACGGAACATCAAAATCAAAATTTTCGTAACCGCTGTAGGGATTGGCCTTACGGACATCGTAGTCAACACCCGAACCGCGCAGCATCGGACCGCTCAGACAATAGTTGATAGCATCTTCGGCAGATATTACTGCTACACCTTTGGTACGCATTATAAAAATCGGGTTCTCGGTTAAAAGCTTATCATAGTCTTTCATTTTCTCCCGGATAGTCTTGATGATATTGCGCACTTTCTTTTCAAAGTCTGCCGGTAAATCACTGGCCAATCCCCCGATTCGGATATAACTGGTCATCATCCGCTGGCCGCCGCAGGCTTCATATAAGTCAATTATCAGTTCTCTCTCTCTAAAAGCATACATCAGCATCGACATAGCGCCCAGATCGAGTGAGTGCGTCCCCAGCCAGACCAGATGCGAGGCAACCCTGGTAAGCTCCACCAGACAAACTCGAGCCCATTTCACTTTTTCAGGAACTTCGATATCCATTAGTTTTTCAACCGCCAGACAGTAGCCAAGATTGTTAGACATCGGCGCCAGATAATCCATGCGGTCGGTTGCGGGAATCGCTTTGTAATAAAGCATTGACTCCATCGTCTTTTCTATTCCGGTATGCAGGTAACCGATTATAGGCTCGGCAGTAACTACCCGCTCGCCATCAAGCTCTAATTTTACGCGCAGCACGCCGTGAGTCGATGGATGCTGCGGACCCATATTGAGCGTGATTGTCTTTTTCTCAGCGCTCATTTCTCACCTCAGGCGGGTCATCTTTGTTCCATGAAAATACCGGCTGCTCCCAGGTCAAAGGAAAGTCTTTGCGCAATGGGTGGCCTTCGAGTTCATCGGGAGTAACAATCTTGGTCAGATTGGGGTGACCTTCAAATTTTATCCCAAACAGGTCAAAAACTTCGCGCTCCAGCCAGTTGGCCCCTTTCCATAAGCCGGTCAAAGTACCGACGCTGAGGCTTTCGCCGTCAAGGCGAACTTTCAGGAAAAACCGGTATGAATGCTTATATGAATATAGATTGTAGACTACTTCAAAGCGCCCCTGCTTTTCCTGCTCATGTCCCAGCCAGTCGACACAGGTAATGTCGGCCAGAAACTTGACCTCGAGATTTTCATCATTCAAAAGAGCTTCACATACGGACACGATGGATTCGGGCTCGACGACAAAAGACTGCTGGTCACGAAACAGTTCTTGTTCCGTAATACGATCAGCGAACTTACTTTTTAGAAACTCGGAGAGCAATGTTCTCATCAGTTAACGCTTGTTCCTAATTTCACAATCCTTGGCAAAGCTTTCCTCTTACTATAAGACGTCATAGTTTAACTAAACGACCTTACGTCCCCACTCTTCATGAACTTTTTTCAGGGAATCTTTTTCTACTATTTCCTGCAGCTTCAAAATGCCGTCCATCAGCTGTTCGGGTCTCGGAGGACAACCCGGAACATAAATATCCACCGGAATGATTCTGTCCACACCCTGCAAAATGGCATAATTATTGAACACCCCGCCACATGAGGCACAGGCTCCCATTGAAATAACCCATTTGGGGTTCGGCATTTGCTCGTACAAGGTCTTGATTACCGGCACCATTTTCATAGAAACGCGTCCGGCAACTATCATAAGGTCGGCCTGCCGGGGTGAAGCCCGCATTACTTCCATTCCGTAACGAGCCAGATCAAAGTGTGCTGCAAAAGTGGAAATCATTTCAATGGCACAACAGGCCAGACCAAATCCCAGCGGCCACATTGACCGCTTTCTGGCCCAGTTGACCATCTTGTCCAGCGACGTCAATATAATAGAGTCAGGAATTTTTTCTTCTAGTCCCATTTTAGGGCGCCCGTTCCGAGAATGTAAAAATAACCAACCAAAAGAATCACCACAAATACGAGCATTTCTATAAAACCAAACAGGCCTAATTCCTTGGAGATAACTGCCCAGGGATAAAGGAAAATGACTTCGATTTCGAAAAGAATAAAAAGAATAGCAACCATATAGAATTTTACGGGAAACGGCTCACGGGTTGTCCCTTCGGGATCAATCCCGCATTCATAGGGCTGCCCTTTTTTGCCTAATTTTGTTCTTCTGCCAATAAATATAGACAAGAAGATCAGCACCCCCGCCAGAACGGCGGCGACTACAAAAAGCATCAGAATTGGAAATAACTGTTCAAACATAATTACAATTTTATAAGGCCAGCACAGTAGCCCGACTCGGTTTCAAAGTCAAGGTTTTTCACCTGTACATAGCAATTAGCTTTTTTGATAACGCACAACATTCAAGACCCCTTTAGTTCTATAATCGCAAAACACCGGCTCACGTTCCAACTTTAGTTAAACTGTTTTTAAACAGGCGGTGACTCTTCAAAAGATTCTGTAATTCGCTACTGTCAAATTCCCCATAGGCTCTTGAAATCCCCTCAAATTTAATCAGATTCTCATTCGAGTCAAAATTCATGATCCCCCCACCCATAATTTCGACATCTTTATCAGGAATATTAACCAGATCCGGCTTTTTAACCCACACAGAAGCTATGCCCAGATGGTCAGACAGTCCCTCAACTAAGTGGGCGTGATAGTGATATTTTTCAATAGGGCCAAAAACAAGCCAGGTCGTCTTTTGATTTCTGACCAGCACAAACTTGCAGGCCGTATCCCCTGCGGGCAGGCTCTGCCTTGATTCTCCAAAGAAACTGCAAACTTGATATTCCATTCAGAACAGCCGGTCAGGAGACCCCGATTCGAATGTGATTGGAAAAAATCCAGCCTCGAGAGCCTTTCCAGGCTTCAACCCGGTATATCCCCTTCTCTTTGACCGAGTATTCGAGATTGTCAGTATCTGCTGAGAGAACTGTATTGCCATTATGAATCAGCTTGATGGAGGCCTTTTCGGGCAGCTTTATTTGAAGCCTGGCGTTATCAGCTGACTCAAGGCTGCCTCCGCAAACAACCCGGGAGGAGCCCTGAATGCCATAGAATTCAAAACTGTCTGCCTCTCCCCAGCGCATATTTGAAAAGAACACCCGGCAATCTCTTAAGGCATCGTAGATTTGCCATTTGGCTTGTTCGAGTTCTTCCGAAAGAGGATGCGGCAAAAGAACATGGCTGCGAAGAGCCCTGAAATGCACTTTGTAGGGGAAAATTTCAACAGTAAACGGCCCGGCCTTGACAGGAAAGGCGTGGGCATCCACTCCGGCAATACCGACTACTTTACGTTTTAGATTTAATTCGTCCCATTTCTTTAATAGCCGTGCTGTCGGACCGACCATCGACTTTCTCGGCGAAAAGGTCATTAGCAGTTTATTGTATCTGGTCAGCTTCTCCATCCATTCTGACATATGATTCCAGAGTTCAATTCCGGTAAACCCCTCGACAGACCAGTCTGTCCAGGGATACGGCGGATATTCTCTCAGGGTTTGGCGGATCTCATCAGGATGTGCCAGAAAATTTATACTCTTATCAGAGACCGCAGCGCTGACATATTCTTTGACCGACATTTCTTCGGGGTAGACTTTCGGAGATTCGAATATGAGAAAGTGATTTTTGTCATCAGGGTCGTTGTGTTCGTAGCCGATTAAGACCAGAGTTTTGCCGTAAAATCCTTCTTTCCCCGATTTTTTCAACTCCAGAGTCATATGATCAGAAAAGAGCATAAAATCCAGGCCGCATTTCTGCCCTATCTCGGCGACTTCCTCAAGTGATTTGGTGCCGTCCGACTCGGTAGTATGCATATGTATGGCTCCGGAATAGTTGTACCAGTCGCCGACTTTTTTAGCCACTAACTTTTGACTCCGTCGTTGGAACTTTCCTGAATATATATAACCCAACCAGCATCATGGCAACCAGAGTTAATATGCCGATTTTATATGGCAGCGCCGCCTGGTTGGCCTCTTCAATTCCCAGAGCATTAACCACAAACTGCCCCATCGGTCGCTCTGGATTAAAGAAATAGACCACGGTGGTCCAAAGAAGAGGCCCGACAATAGCTGCTGCTCTGCCGGAAAGAGAAAACAGCCCGAAAAATCGGCCAAGCTCTTCCCGGGGAACCAGTTCGGCCAGAAGCGGCCGCGAAGTTGTCCAGAGTCCCCCCAAAAGAACGCCAACAATCGAACCCAGGATGTATATCAAAATAACATTTTCCACAAATACGAAAGCAATCAATGAAATAACCCAGCCCCAGATTATTATGTTCAACATTTTTTTGAGACAGTATGTCCGGGCAAGATAGCCTATTATGTAAGAGCCGATTACGGCAGATATAGGTGTTATAATCAGAAAATATCTGATGCCTACTTCAGAGAATCCCAGCACAATAGAACAGTACAGGCTGATATTTATTATGACAGTTGTTACGGCGTCTTCGAAAAAATAGTCAGCCACTAAAAAACGCGCTACACCCGGATACTTCTTGGTCATGCGAATGCCGTCCCAGACATCCTGATAGGCTTTTTTTATAGTCGTTTTGCCGGGAAACTTTACCGGTTTCTCACGAACCCATAAAACAAAAGGAATACTCAGCAGTAAGAACATTACTGCCGTCGGCAGAAACGAGCCTTGCTTGCCGTACATATCGACAAAGGGACCGACCGCCAGGACTCCTAAAATCGCACCCATATAGCCAAAGGCTACTCCAAACCCGGAAACAAACCTGGCTTCTTTTCCATAAGCTACCGAATAAAGCAAGGCGTTGTAAAAAGGCATCGAGGCTTCATAGGTGAAGTTCGAAATTATCAAAAGCAGAACTATCAGCATTACCGACGAAGCCGGCACCAGTGACATCAGACCGGTCGCGAAGCAGCAAGTAATTGTAAACAGGATGACAAACGTTTTTTTCTTGGTCGAATGGTCGGAAATCGCTCCCATGGCCGGCAGAACTATGGCCGCTATCACCATCGAAATCGAATAAGGGATATCAAACCAGCGGTCATCTTTGCCCAGATCCTCAACGATATAACGTTTCAGATAAAGCGATATAATATTCATAGAAAAGATGGTGTTGGCAAAGTCGTAAAGCGACCAGCCCATGACATCTTTTCTAAAAAGTACAGAGCGCATCCAAACCCCTAATCGTAAAACTTCCAGACCAGACCGTAATAAAAGACACGGCCGGGAACGGTCAGATTTTCACGCAGTTCATATTGATTATCGAAATGGTTTTGAAAAACCAGATGGAAACTGAAATTATGCAGGCCGATTGTAAATTTTGTATTGGCTACCAGTTCTTCGCCTAAACCGGTCTTGTCGTAGCCATCGTAAGGACCAACGTATCTCAGCTCGCCATAGGCATACAAATTTACTAAGCGGCTCTTCCAATAATAATGAAGCTCTAATCCAGAAAATAAATTATACTCCGGACGATATGGTCTGACTCCCAGAGTATCGTAATCAAATTTAAAATACGCACCACCTGCATCAAATCTCAAAAAATCCGACAGCCGCAAACTTGGCTTTACTGAAGCTGTATAGAAAGTCAGGTTGTCGTTAACAGGTGAATAAAACTTTGGACTGCCGGCTCCGGGCAAGAACTGGTCTGTCCACTCAATTACGTTGCTTATTCTCCCTCCAGTAATGCTGAGAGTAATTTTGTTCTCGACCGTACCGGGTTCAATTATCAGATTGCCGACTAAAAGTCTTTCTTTCTTCAAATTTGGGGTTCCCCCCTCGGCATAATTCCATCCAAACGTGCCGAAGATGTCTGCTTCCTGGTACGGCAGATTCAACTGGTGCAGTGACGGCTCGTTTTCAGAGTATGATGCTGACAACTGCACAAAAAATTTGTCGCTTTCAAATTGGTATAGCGTTGCTATAGACGGCATGAAATTATAGTCGTCTGAGTAGTATGAGCCGGCTCTAATGCCAAACTTCCCGGACTCATTTAGTTTTAACATATTAACAAAAAACGAGGCGCTGAAGCGGTCGAACTGACCAAAGCCATTATCATATTCTAAAATGTTTGCCCTGGATTCCAGCTGCCACAGTTTTGAGCCGTCAGCTTTTTCATATTTGAAAAAACTGCCATGTCCGGTACGGTTAAATCTGCCTTTGTAGGCAAAATCAAGGTAAGAACCCTGGCGCAAATGCTCATAGCCGATTTCTGCCCGCGAAGTGCGGCTGTCGTTTTGGAATTCAAGAGCAGTTCTGAAACTGCGGTCAAAGCGTTTTCTTGTAAACGGCAGGGTGCTGAGTCCGGGACGAACTACAAATGCTGCATCTCGCTCATACATCTGCCCCGCAGATATAATGGCCATGTTATCTGTCAGAGGCAGATAAACCGAGGCTTTGTAGTGTGAGTTATCATCGCCTCTTCCGAATACGACGCCGTCCGTATCGCGGCTTCCTAAAAAGAAAGATATCTGGCGGCCACTGGCGAATTTCCGGCTATAGCCTCCGCGGACATAGTCGTAACCGTACCAGCCCTTATCTGCCAGTAATATAGTAGCAGGCTGGTCGTCTTCGGTTTTAAGAGGAGTAGTCAGCAGTGTCGCCGCCGGCTGCCGCCCGCCCAAAAATTGTCCCAGCGCGCCCGGTATAATATAAATATTGCCGTCAAGCGCTGTCGGGATATCGTTCATGTCAGTCATGCCGTCCGGTTCGATGATATGTTCAAACGGCTGATGCTGATAACCGTTTGAAAAAATATTAAGGCGGCTGCCGCTCAGACCAAAGGGCTGCACAGTTTTTCGCAGCGGTACCGTCTGATAATCCCAGATCATAAACGAAGGGTCGAATTTGAAATAATCTCCGGCATCAAAATAAACGGAGCGGTCGATTTGCTTACGGCGATTAAACCTTTCGGATGCGAAATAGGTTATCAGGCTGTCATAAAAGGAAAGTCGCGGAAGCAGCTGCCGGGCGGCCTTGAATTCTTCGAGACGTCGGCCCATATCCAGCAGCTTGCGCTGAGATTCGGTCAGCTCATCAAGTATTTCATCCCCCGGCTTTAGACTATCAACGACAACAACAGAATCTTTAAGTGAATCTGTCCGGGAACTGTCACTTTCACTTTCCTGTGCCGCCACAAAATTCGCAGCAAACAGGACTAAAAGAAGCAATGTCAATCTGGTTAAATTCATTTGATCAGGTTTTCCCGTAAATAGAAAGGTCGAAGCAAACTAAAAAGCAACGGGAAAATTATGCCGTTGGCTAAAATAGCGTAGGCCGCAAACAACATACCTGATACAAATCGTGGTTTGAAAGGCTGAAACATGACTGCATCAACTGCGCTGACACCCGTAAAAAAAAGCGTGCTGCACAAAAGTCCGCAGAATGTGAGAATAACATAAGAACGCCAGTTCAGCTTATCCGGCTTGATAACATTTGTAAAAAAAGATCCAAAGAGACCGCAAAAAGCTGTGCCGGCAATTTGAGCTATGGCCACCGGCAGCGGCGCCGGTCCGAACGGATTAAAAAAAGTCCACAAGCCCATGCCGATAATACCGGTCAGAATTCCGGGCATCATGCCCCAGCAGTAGCCCGCGGAAAAAACCAAAAAGAAAATCGGGTTTATATTTGGCAGAAAAGTAGTCCCCCAGGACAGGACATAAATAAGAGCAGTAAAAAGTGCAACCCTGGCCACCAGCCGTGGACTGCCCGTCATCTTACTATTAAAACCTTGGCTCTGTCTTCAGCTATTAGTTCATCTCGTTTAATCGACGTGTACAGTCGCATCAGACAGAGATAAACACCCGATGAAGCGAGTTGGCCGGATTGACTCCGCATATTCCAGTCAATCTCAAAACCAACTGTTCGAATAAACGGGTCAGGGTTGATATAGGGATCAGCGTCAGCTTCACGGCTGCTGATAAATTCACCCGCTGCCGTATAAATATCGACTACGCAGTATGGCGAGCTGTAAATCGGAACAGAGATTGAATCTGTCGGAATCTGGAAACGGAAGGTAAGAGTCGGCTCGTTCATATTGCTTAAGACTGCCGGATTGGGGTAGGCCGTGAGAATGGCCGCGGTAATATTGATAGCGTTGGTATCAATGGTTATCACAGTATCAATTAGTGAGTCTACCAGTAGTTCATTTATAATGTAACCGAAACTAGTTTCCCAGTCTAACGAGCTAAATGGCTCACGCTTCCAGGAGGCCGGAGCCAAAATCAAAGTAACCGAACGATACTGTCTTGGCTGAGAAATTGTAATAAATGCCACCGCGTCATCATTGGCAAATGAAAGCGTGCTGAAATATTCTGTTGAAATTGTGTCAGACTGCAAGGCAGTCCCCACCGCCCAGCCTTGAGGCAGCGAGGAATCGATTCCGTCCCCTAATGTAGCAAAGATACGGAAATTTGAGTCAGCCGTGTAATCTATAGCTCGCATGTTCTCCAGTTTCAAATAGGCTGCGGAATTGGGCACCGGATTTTTGGGGTTGGCATTTCCAAGTAAGGAAGCTGGGTAACTGCTTACAATCGTAAATGAAGTTTCAGGGATTTCCGGGTAAAACGCTCGTTCCGAATAGCCCACACCAGGAGGTGCACTGGCGGCTCTGGAGCCGGTAAAATAGTTCCAAAGAGCAAACTCACCAAATGCAGAACGAAAATTTTCGGTACCACCGCTGGCTGAGTCAATCGCGATTTCCGTGGCTATCAGAAAGTTGGGGCCGACTCCCATAGTACCGCATTTCAGCCAGATAGATTTGATAATATCCGCCCCGTACTTTTCTGAGAGAAATATTGGATAAACGCAGGAACCATAAGGATGAAAATCAGCCGGGCCGTTAAACTGCTGAATTGATTCGCGCGGCCTGTTAAAAAAGAAAGGCAATACCGAGTAATAGTCGTTTATATCATCATAAATTTCTTCTTCCATCCAGGTTGCAGACATTTCATACCAGTAACGTCTTTGCTGAGCGCCGCCTGTCCAGTTCTCCATTTCAGTAAAGTCAATTCCGAAATGCACAGCATGAAAATATTCGTGTGCCGCTGTAACCCTGACAGCGTCGAGCGGCCGGCTGTTATAAGTAGAAAAGCTCGACTCCTGATAATCATTATCTATGCCGATG
>JADFLZ010000061.1 GCA_022564135.1 Candidatus Zixiibacteriota bacterium | reverse complement strand
TTAAATCCGGTTTCAGGTGGAGACTCAAACGATGTTACGGTTGCGATTGACATTACCGGGCTGCCGTTCGGAGATTATACAGATACTATTATAGTCGGTGACCCTGAGGCGACCAACAGCCCGCTTAAAGTTCCTGTTAATCTTTCAGTAGCTTCAGATTTGCCGATCATAGTGGTCGATTCACCTTCTGTTTTTGTCATTATTCAAACCGGGGGAGGGGCGCTTGACTCTGCTTTCTTTTATGTCAGAAACGGTGGAGGCGGAACTATGACTTTCTGGGTGGAAAGCGGTGGCTCGCCCCGCATAATCGGTATTGAGCCGGATACGAGCGTCGCTCCGGATTCGGTCAAAGTTTCTCTTAAGCTTACCGGCGGCGCTGCGGGCGACGAATTTCATGACACGGTCTGGGTTTATTCCGACCAGGCTATTAATTCTCCTGTGCCGGTAGAGATTCTTTTACATCTGACTGACAATCCGGCAGTATTGAGAATTTTTCCGGATACGATTGAATATAGTATGTTCGAATGTTCCCAGGGGCTTACCGGTATACCACCTATCATATCTTTTAATGTCTTTAATCTTGGCGGGGATGACCCGCTTGATTTTGAAATAGTTTATGAGTCCGATTGGTTTACAATTTCTCCATTGTCAGGTGCGGCTGATAAATTGATAAATCTTTTTGCAAAACAAACCGATTTGCCCATAGGATCATATGTTGACACGGTCTTGGTCTATGCCAGGAAATCTCTGGTTACGCCTGAGACTCTGATAGTAAATTTCGATGTTGTGCCGGGTTCGGAAACGCCGAAAATATTTTTAATGGACTCCGTTTTCGTAATGACAGCGCAGGAAGATCACGGACCGATTATCCCTCGGTATTTTGAAATTAGAAACAGGTTTGGCGGCTGCATGGCCTGGAGTATAGACATTAGTGTTCCCTGGGCAAACCTGACGGACAGTTCCGGAAACGTACCCGGGCTGGTTGGCATAAATGCCAGCGCCTTCGGCTTGACGTTCGGTGAATATGTTGATTCCTTTAGTATAAACGCTCCAGCTGCCTCAAATTCTCCGCGCAAAATTGAATTGATATTCAAGGTCTGGCGGCTGCATGGTGATAACAATTATGACAATAAGGTCAACATCTTAGACCTTACCTACTTTGTCGATTACATCTTCAGGAATTCAGGGCTGGCACCACAGCCGGAATTTCTGGTAGGGGATGTCAATTGTGATGGCAAAGCCAATATTATTGATTTGACTTATCTGGTAGACTACATCTTTCGCGGCGGGCCGCCTCCCTGCGGGAATCCGGTATAATAGTTAACAGTAAATGAGTCGCAGAAAGAAAGGTCATCTTTTCTTAAGAGTAATTGCAGCCAATCAGGCGTTTATATGAGGCCGGCTTTTTTGTTTGATTTTTCGGTATTTCAACTTATTATCAAGCCTGAATTAAAACTTTAGAAAAATTCGATAATGGCAAAGAACAAAAACACTAACGGACACAAACCAGAGACATTCCATATCCAGACATTTGGCTGTCAGATGAATCTGGCAGATTCTTCTACTCTTGCCGCAAATATGATCACCAAAGGATTTAAGAGGGTAGATTCAGAAGAAAAGGCCGACCTGCTTATTCTCAACACCTGTTCTGTCAGGGAAAAGGCGGAAAACAGGGTCTATGGCCGTCTGGGAGAGATGTACAAATACAAAAAGCGCCGTCCTAACCTCAAAATCGCAGTTGTCGGCTGTATGGCCCAGAGGCTGGGCGAGAAACTCAAAGAGCGCGTACCTCATGTAGATTATGTCCTGGGTACCGACCGTCAGTTTGAGCTGCCTGATGTGCTAAACGGGGTTGAAGGCACACAGCAAGTGATGACCGCTTTTGGGCATGAAAATCTGGATTTTATTACTCCCATAAAAGAAACGCCGCATTCTGGTTTTATTACAATTACCAGGGGCTGCGATAATTATTGCACCTACTGCATCGTGCCTTATGTAAGAGGCAAAGAAGTCTGCCATTCTCCGGGATACATTATTGACGCGGTCAAGAAGATGGTTGATGAAGGCGTGGTCGAAGTTACACTTCTCGGACAAAACGTAAACAGTTATAAGAGCGGCGGCATAGACTTTCCGGAGTTGCTTGAGCGCGTGGTCAACAAGGCAAAATTGCCGCGGCTGCGTTTCATGACTTCACATCCAAAAGATTTATCGAAGCGGTTAGTTGACGCTATGGCAGATACGCCGCAATTACTGGGGCACATTCATCTGCCTGTGCAGTCCGGCTCCAACCGGGTCTTACAAAAGATGGGCAGAATTTATACTATTGAGCACTACCTCAAAATCATCGATTATATCAGAAAAAGAATTCCGGAAACTTCTATCACAACTGATTTAATTGTCGGTTTTCCAACTGAGACTGAAGCCGAGTTTGAGCAAACTCTGGATGCTGTCAGAAAAATTCGATATGACTCTGCCTTTATGTTCCGCTATTCTGTTCGCCCGGGAACAGTTGCGGCCAAATACAATGACGACGTTCCCGAAGAAGACAAGATTCGCAGATTACATAAACTTATCAAAATTCAGCAGGAGATCGGGCACCAGGTGAACCAGCGTGAGGTAGGTAAAATCCGAACGGCGCTTGTAGAAGGAAAATCACGCAGAGACGATCAAATCTCCAGAGCCAGAACTGAAGGAAACAAAATAGTGCTGATAGATACGGCTGATCTTAAAGTTGGCAGTATTATTTCAGTAAATATAACAAGGGCCGACGCTTTCACCCTTCACGGAAACCTGTCTGTTTTGAACTAACAATGTTAACCTCTGCACTTGTCATACTGTTTTCTTTCTTTTTGGCAACAGCGGCAATTGTCACGATTAAGCGCCTCAAGTTTTTTTCATCCGGAATTTCTGCCGGGAATTACTCTTTTACAGCCGGTGCAATTATGCTCTTTTTCGCCACGATCTGGATGGCGGTCAGGTCGCTTCCGGAATACTCCGGCTGGTTTGTAGATTCAGCCTATGTCATAATTGATATCAGTCATCTTGTGCTGCTTTTAGCCGGTCTTTTCCTGGTAACCAGGGGAGTTCTGCTGCTGTTTCGCGGCTATAGTGAGAGAGAAGATGAAATAATATTCCGCGAGCAGAAATTGAGTCTTGCTCAAAACTTGCAAAACGACGCCCGCAGTCCGTATCAATTTTTGGAGCTGCTAAGTCTGTCAATCAAAGAAATTGTGGCCACTTTTCCGCGCAGTGCCGGAGCTATATTTTTAACAGGTAAAAACCGCAATCAGCCCATACTGGCCACCTCGTTTGGTCTGTCGTCAAAGGAGACGGCTGCTTTTGAATACCTGCCGGACAGCGAAAACCTGATCAGCCAGGCGCTGGTAACAGGCCAGCCGCTGGTTTCTACAAAGTTTGAAACAGAAGGTCAGCCTCTGCTGGCGGATTCCAGATTCAGGTCGATTCTATGTCTGCCGCTGATTTCCATAGATGAAAGAATCGGCGCCATCATCTTAATGTCCGAGACAGAAAAGCTTTTTGGTCCGTCTGATATTAAAGTGCTGGCTCCGGTAACAGAATGGCTTGCCGAAAAAATTAAATCTGCGCGTTTATCTAAAGAACTGGCTAATCTTGGCAGAGCCAACGCGGCCCAGCAGACAAAAATGAACGACGCCGCCCGGCGACTGATAGAAATTTCCAATCTGGGGCAGAGCGACGCTTTAAATAATTTCTGCAGCAGTTTAAAAGGCTTTGCGGGAAGTATCTCGGCACACTTGGTGGCCATTCAAAACGGACGGCTGGACTCACTTGGAGGCAGCGAGCCGCTGGTTAATATTAACGAGCAGTTTGCGGCAACTTTGGCCGAAGCTCTGCACAAAGGCAAACCTCTGGTAATAAATGAAGAATCCGAAGATGACCATGGCCGTGCCTATATTACAACTTCGACTTTAGTCTATCCTCTGGGAGAGAGCCGGCCGGGGCAGGGGCTGCTGCTCAGAAGAGAGTCTGAAGCTTACACGCTCGATAATTTCCAGCTGAAAATTTTGAATCTTTTCTCTCGCCTGGCCATGATGGTCTTTGAGCGCCAGGAGCAATCTGTTAGAAGCATCACTCAGCGGCGCGGCTTTGAGAAAATTATTCAGCTCTTAAGAATTGGTTCACAGCAGACGTTTGAAGAGAAGCCGGGGTTTTTGATGAACCACCTGTTGTCTGTGTTTCCGGATTCGACCGTTGCCATGACATTTGCCAAAGAAAGCGATAACGAATTGAAGCTGGTTGATTCAATCGGACTCAAAAATGACACCTTTAAAAAAATCTCATTTGCGGCAGCTGAAGGCTTTGTCGGCAGGGTCTTTGAAAATATGTCCGGCGAAATTATACTGGGCAGTCAAAAATACGCAGCTGTGGTAAGTGAGTTAAGTGAAAACTGGCAGAAGCTGCTGTCAGGCTTAGGTGACCAGAGCAGTTTGCCTGAATTGACCATCACCAGTCCTCTGATTGAAGCAGACAAAGTCTGCGGAGCTGTTGTATTTTTCTTTTTTGAAGCAGGCACATCTGAGGCAAAAGAATGGGAGAGGCTGATTACTTTGGGCAGCGGACTATATTCCCTGAAACTGTCGCTTAACAGCTATCATTCAAAAAGAGCAGAGCTGCCGGAGAGTCTGGTCGACTCGCCTCAAATGGAGCAGCTGACCAATAAGCTCAATAATTATCTTTCAGCCATAATGGGTAATGCCGAAATAATTATTTCGGGAGGGAATCTCGACGATAAATCCCTGGAACAGCTGCAGTCAATAGTAGACCAAACCGAGCTTGCTTCGGACTTTATCTCAGGCCTGAGCAACCAGCATAGCAGCCCGGTCGAATCAGAAGCAGTTTCCATAAATGATATTACCAGGCAGAAACTTAAGCTTTCTCATGTATCAGAGAATCTGTACCTGATAGCAGGTCATGCCAGAGAGATAGAATTAAAACTAAACAGTCTCAAATCAATCAGTCTTGGCAACAAAGAATTCGAAAGTTTGCTGACCTCAGCTATCGCCAGATTTTCTTCGTTGACGCAGGATGATGATATAATTACGATATCGACCTATTCAGACAACAAATATGCTTATCTGGATATTTCCCGTCATAAGAGGAATTTCCCCCCGGTAGAGGCAGTCTCAGGTTTCGGCAATTACCAATTTCCTGAAGAAGTAAAAAAGAGCCGCCCGGATGATGTCTATCTTGAAAGAATCAGCAAAGAGGACTGCCAGGTAGCCTTTGACCGCTTCAGCAGTTCGCCTTCGTACTTGTCATTCAAATTTCCGGTAAGGGAAAAGGCGGAGGCCGCTGACTCTGTCATAAGTGATAGTCAGGTGTCTAAAATTCTGGCGGTCGATGACCAGCCGGTGATTCTCGAATTAATATCGGCCATGTGCCAGTCATTGGGCTATGAAGTAACTACTGCTACCTCGGGTGAGCAGGCGCTAATGCTTGCCGAAAAAACAAAATTTGAGCTTATCCTGACCGACCTGTCGATGCCTTCAATGTCCGGGCTTGAACTGGCCCGACGTCTGCGTAAAACTCATCCTGATGTGCCGATAATTCTGGTTACCGGCTGGGAAGCCGGTCTGCCGGAGTCTGAGCTGCGTCAGGCCGGTATTACCGAAGTCCTCTATAAGCCGTTTCGGATAGAGCAGCTTACCAATCTGGTTAAAGCCTCTATGGCCGATAAGACGGTCTAAGATTATTATTTCGGGTCAATTTTTCAGCATCTAAACAAAAATCCAATGATACCGATATTTTGGGTATGTCAGCAAGTACGTCAATTCAGCTCCGTGACAGGATAATTGCGAAAATTAAAGATGACAGCAATCTGCTTTCTCTGCCGCAATCACTCTATAAAATATTGGACGAAGTAGATAAAGAGGACTTCTCTCCGGAGAAACTGGCAGACATTATCAAAACTGACCCTGCCTTGACTGCCAGGATATTGAGCTTAGCAAATTCTGCCTTTTACCAGAAATATTCTCAGTCTACGACTGTCAGCCAGGCCGTGTCAATACTGGAAGCATCACCGGTAAAATTTCTGGCACTGTCTTCGTCAGTGCTGAAACCTGAATTAATTGAACAAAGCTCCGGAATAAACCCCAAAGATATTTTCACCTATGTTCTTCTTAATGCGGCTACCGCCGAAAGTCTGGCCAATGAACTTAATTTTGAGAATTCCGAAGAATTATTTATAGTCGGTCTGCTAAATGATATTGGATTGATATTTTTGATGCAGCATTACCCCTCTGAGTTTCGACAGGTTTTGTTGTTAAAAGGCAAGTTTGATACTCTCTGCGAGGCAGAAATAGAAATACTTGGAATTGACCATCGGGAGATAAGTCATCTTTTGGCTAAAAAATGGCAGCTCCCCGGAGAAATGGTAAATTCGATCGGCTGCCAGAAAATCGAAAAAGCGAGCGAAAAAGTAAAGCTGATGCAGGATACAATCAATCTGACCGTTCTGATGAACCCGGATAAATTTTCGGGATTTGATGCTAATCCCAAATATCGTCTGGCCAAAATCGAAAAGGCTGCAGAGAGACTTTCATTGACCAAAAATCAACTCGATACGGTAACCAAAAGACAAACATTATGTGAAATTGAAGCAGCCAGGCATCTTGGTATAAAAATTGACAACATAGAGGATCTTTTGACAAGGGCCAATCAGGAGATATGGAAAGTATACTTTACCGTTGAGCACCTTTTTAGAGTCAGGCAGGATCTGAATGAGAAACTTTCCAAAGAAGAGCGCAACCGGGTTGCGGTCGAGGCAAAAAACGCTGCCATGGCGACATTGTTTCATTATATAAATAACGCAGTAATGGTTGTATCTGGACGCTCTCAGATTATGCGTATGCGCAAAAAAAGCGGTAAAACCGATCTTCTTCTGGAGAATCTGGATAAAGACTTGAATATAGTCGATAAAGCTATTCAGAAAATTTCTGCTGTTTTAGAGGAAGTTAAAGAAATTTCCCCCGTGGCTCATGATAAGTCAGCCGATTATTCCTTTTCAACGGACTTGGACGATAAACTTCAAGAGCGGATGTCGAAGATGGATATTGAGCAAAAGCGGACAATAGAAGCAAATAAAGAACGAGTAACTTCGAGCTGATATTCTGAGAAGATTGCGCAATTTCCCCCAATTCTAGGCTTAATAAACAGTCTGGAGTCCCCGTTTTATTGGTCATTTCTAAAGAAAAAGTCTCTGATACCGACATTTAGGTATGTCTGCAAGTGCGTCTAATAAGCTCCGTGACAAGATAATTGCGCAAATTAAAGATGACAGCAATCTGCTTTCTCTACCGCAATCTCTCTATCAGATATTAAATGAAGTGGACAAAGAAGATTTTTCTCCCCAGAGGCTGGCAGAAATTATCAAAACAGACCCGGCTTTGACCGCCAGAATATTGAGTTTAGCTAATTCCACTTTTTACCAGAGATTTTCCAAGACAACTACGGTTAACCAAGCGGTATCAGTATTAGGAGTATCAACCGTCAAATACCTGGCTCTGTCTTCGTCAGTACTGAGACCTGAATTGATTGAAAAGAACTCCGGAATAGACCCCAAAGATTTCTTCACATACGTCCTGCTAAATGCAACAACCGCCGAGAGTCTGGCCAGAGAACTGCAGCTTAAGGCTTCCGAGGAAATGTTCATAATCGGACTGCTAAACGATATCGGGCTGATATTTCTGGTGCATCACTACCCCTCTGAGTATCGTCAGGTCCTGGCCTTAAAAGGCAAAGTAGAATCTCTCCGCTCCGCAGAAATCGAAATACTGGGAATAGACCATTTTGAAATCAGCCATCTCCTGGCCAAAAAATGGTGCCTTCCCCAGGAAATGGCCGATGCTATCGGCTGTCAGACGATTGAAAATTTATCTGAAAAAGTAAAAAAGATGCAGGCAACTATTCAACTAGCCAGTCTGATGAACCCGGAAAACTTCTCTGGCTTTAGATCCGCACTCGAGGACCGGCTGGTTAAGGTCAACGAGGCTGCAGACAATCTGACCTTAACCAGAGAACAGATGGACTCAGTTACCGGCAGGCTGATGTCAAGCGCCATCGAAGCGGCTGAGCTTATGGGAGTTGATATTGGCAGTGTAGAGGATCTTTTGATAAATGCCAATCAGGAAATTTGGAAAGCATATTTTACTATTGAGCATTTGTTTAAAATCAGACAGGACTTAAATAGCCAGCTTCTCAAAGAAGAACATGTCAGGGGTGCTCTGGAGGCCAGAAACGCTGCTATGGCAACCTTGTTTCATTACATAAATAACACGATTATGGCAATATCCGGTCGCTCACAAATCATGAACCACCGCAACCAAAGCGGTCAGTTTGAAGAGCTTCAGGAAAATCTCGGCAAAGATCTGAACGTAATAGACAAATCAATTCAGAAAATTGTCGCTGTCTTAGAAGAAGTTAAAGAGATATCTCACACCGAACACGATAAGCTGACCGGTTGCAGCGAAGCTATGAATCTGGATGACAGACTTAACCAGCGGATATTAAAAATGGACAAAGAGCAGGAGTGGTTTGTCGAGGCAAATAAAGATCAGGTAAGTTCGGGCTGAAATCTTGAGAAAATCATGCAAGTTCCTTTATTTCTATCAATTGACCCCTGACAGATAATTGGCTATCTAACAGCTTATTATGTTACAATTTTTGACAGCGGGCGAGTCTCACGGACCCCAGTTGACCACTATTCTTGAGGGCTTCCCGGCCGGTTTCCCCATAGACATTGAAAAGATCAATTTTCAATTAAGTCGCCGCCAGAAAGGTTACGGGCGCGGGGGCAGGATGAAAATCGAAAATGATAAAGCAAAAATTGTCTCCGGTGTCAGAAACGGCATCAGCCTGGGCAGCCCGATTACTCTGATAATAGAAAATAAGGACTGGCCCAACTGGCAAAAAATAATGGACCCGATTGAGCCGATAGCAGCAGATTTAGGTCTCAAGGAAAAACGTCTGGCCTATGAAACAACCGCTCCCCGTCCCGGGCATGCCGATCTTAGCGGCGCTATCAAATGGAACCAGCATGACATGCGCAATGTACTGGAAAGAGCCTCAGCCAGAGAAACGGCATCGCGGGTGGCAATCTGCTCAATTCCC
>JADFLZ010000465.1 GCA_022564135.1 Candidatus Zixiibacteriota bacterium | reverse complement strand
CCGCCGAACGAAGTCGAAAGAAGCTGGAACTTGAACAAAGATACTCTCTTAGAAGTAGCTTGACTAATGGGGGCGCTACATTACCTTATTTTTACGAATGACATTGACACTTACGAAAGTGAGTAAAGCAATGAATGGAAGATTGATATTTCTCACAATTGGCGCATGCCTCAGCCTGGTAGCTGGTTGTACTACCAACACAATTATTGCCCCTGAAGAAGCCAGGCGATTAAAGGAAACAAAGATCACAATGATTACTCCCATCGCCGTTCAGGTAATCGTGGAAGGACTTGTCTTATATTCCGGAAGTACTGTTACATTTGATGAGCATGGTGGGTTGTACAACGAAGAAAGACAATCAATCGTAGGACAGACAGATCATGGCGATTCTACTGAATACCTTCTGAGCGAAATAGAATTTGTCAGAATGATCAAAATGGACAGACATAACATCGTAGAACTCATTGATGTGACTACTTTTAAGAATGAGGCAAAGAAGAAACAGTGGCAATTGGTCGGGGATAAAGTCTATCAGCCAAGCGTGAAAGTAAAATTTGATAATTTGGGGGCCAGGTATGATTCAACAAGTAATAGCTACACTGGAAGAACAAGGGACGGACAACAGGTTGAGATTTCAAGAAAAGACGTACTTCAAATTGAAAGTAAGACAACCTACCGAGGGAAAAAGATTACTGCAGTCAACTTAACTCACACTTTTGTAAAAGGTTTTGAACTGCGTTCCGGAAATCACATAATTTGTGATAAAAACTGCGGTAAGTATGATTCAAAATCCAAGAGCATAACGGCAATCGTCAGGAATCAACGAATAGAGATTGGATTGGATACGATTAGATATGTGTTTCTGGAGAAAGAAAGCATTGCTGGCTCAGAAGAGATTACTCTGGACGTAGAAGCATTTGAAAATTATATCTTGAATCGCAAGTGGGGAAAAATCAAGACCCCACGTCACCTTCCTGATCAGTATTATTTACCCGGAGAGTTGATCAAGTTTGATCATATAGGTGGGGTTATGAACTATGAAGATCAGCTAATATCGGGAACTACTGAAACGGGAGAACCCGTGGAACTTAAAATGAATGAGATTGCGTCCATCCACGAAAGAAAGTTTAGTCTCGGTAAGACACTATTGCTACCTTACTCCGGTTGGGCATTGGGAATTTTGGGAGCCTTTATAGCGTTAGGTGCGGCAACAGGTGGTATTGGCAATATTGGTCCCTCATTTCAATAGTTCTGTGTTTCGTAACGTAATCTCCGATTGACAGTCACACCCCGATCAGAGTTCTATATGTATACCATGCTCCCCTCCTTGCATTCTTTCCAAAAACTTTACTTATTCCTCTCAGATTAATTCTTCAAGAATTTTGGAAGGACTCCTATATGACCACTACTCTTGAATCAAAAAAGAGTGAGACTTCGTCTCTTCCGTCCCGTGATGGTATAGATAAAAAACATAAATGGAATCTATCAGATATTTATGCCGACGATAACGCCTGGGACGAAGGCTACAAAAGAGTTCAGGGATTAATTGAAAAAGCCAAAGACTTTACTGGTAAGCTAAATGAATCACCACAAACACTCTTCGAGTGTCTGGAAATTCGCACTGATTTAAACCTGTCGGTCTTTCAGCTTTTTCAATACGCCCGCTTAAACCGCGATATAGATAACCGCGTTTCCAAATACCAGTCGATGACCGACCGCGCCGCTATGCTCTCGTCACTCGCCGGAGCGGCCTATTCGTTCGTTGAGCCGGAAATGCTCAAAATGTCCGATGACAAACTCAAAGAGATGGCCGGGCAATTCCCCAAAACAGATATTTATGATTTTTATATCAGAGAACTGATTCGTTCCCGCCCGCATATCCGCTCCGAAGAAGTCGAAGAATTACTGGCTCAGTCGGCCATGGTCGCCCGCGGCGCTGAAAATGTTTTTACCATGCTCGATGACGCCGATATGACTTACCCTGAGGTCAAAGACGAAGACGGTAACCTGGTCAAACTTACCAAACAGCGCTACGCCAAAATTCTGGAATCTAGCCATAGTGAAGTTCGCAAAAACGCGCATGCTGCTTTTTATTCATCCTATCAAAATCATTTGAACACTCTGAGCGCCTCGCTTGCTTCGACTGTCAACAATGATATTTTTTACACCAAAGCCCGTGGTTTTAAAAGCTGCCTGCACAGTTCGCTTGATGGCGACAATATCCCGGCCGAAGTTTACCATTCGCTGATAAGCACTACCGAAAAACATATCGAAGGCTTGCACAAATATGTGGCGCTTCGCAAAAAAATACTTAAACTTGAAAAAA